>JAHJGX010000015.1 GCA_018824205.1 bacterium | reverse complement strand
GGCTCGTGAATTGACAAGGCCGTTTCAAACAGTTTTTTAATCATCATCGCTTTTCCCTTTTTGGGAAAAATCTACGATTATCTATCCTTTTTTAAAATTGTATTCTTCTAATTTACCCACTCAATTTGAGAAGGAACCATAAAATGTCTCATCTCGACCGGTTCCATTCCATGATAACTTTCGCCCGTTTGGCAGCATTTTCAACAGCCACAGCCGGATCCCGCCGGTTGAAAATGGCGCAGGCTTCATATTCCTGTGAAATCGCGTCAAATATTTCCTTAAGATCGGACACTCCATCCATTCCCCGGGTATAGGGCGCCTGTTCGGCAAAATAAACCAGGTTTGGATTCTCCTTAAAAAAGTCCTCAAACAATGGGTTCTCAGTTAAGTCATCCCGAATTGGAATCTGCAAAGTAAACTCCAGCAATTTTAAATCTGCTTCGGCAGTAACCAGGTATTTGGCAAATGCATAGGTGGCTTCAGGATGATCGGTAGTACCAAATAGTGAAATGTTCTTAAAATCTCCAAACGTATATACCTGTCCTTTATAATCGTCGGGAACCGGAACCGGAAATATTCCATACTCAAAACCCGGCGGTCTAAATTTCTCTACATGGGAAACGTGCCAGGGACCGGCGATCTGTGTGGCCAGTTTTCCCAGAATAAATGCATCACCGACAAAAGTCGTTTTCGCAAACAACCCTTCTTTATAGATTTGCTGAAAAAAATCAAATACCCTCACTGAGGATTCGTTGTTAAAAATCATTTGGGAACCATCAAAGAGCGTCTGCCCACCGGACGCAGCAATATAAAAGGTGTAATAATCGAAAAAGCGCTGCCACCAGATCGGTTTTGTGTCTCGATGAGAAAGCCACACATCGAAATTCCCGTCACCATCCAAATCCCGGGTTATTTTTCGGCCTGCTTCTATGTATTCCGAATAGGTTCGCGGAATAAAATCAACCCCGGCATCACGGAATATATTTTTATTGTACACGACCATAATCGGATTCGACTTCCAGGGTATCTGATAAAAATGCCCGTCCGGCCCCCGAAAGGTTTCCAGTAAATCTTTGGGCACCCGTTCGGAAATAAAGTCCACAAAATCAGGAAATTGATCCAGACGTACCAGTCCGCCGGAGGCGATAAAATCATCCATGGCCCCGGGCCACATATTAGAGCAGATATCAGGAGTCGTTCCGGCTGCAATCGCCGCCAGCAGTACCTCTTCCGCCGATTGACTGGCTGGAATAGGCTGCATTTTGACTTTGATACTGTCATTGACCATATTCCATTGATCGACCAGATATTGAGCCAGGTCGATTTCATCCTGGTTAGAAGAGCACCAATAGGTTATTTGGATTCCCGAATTTTTTTGCTGGTTGCCGTTTTGTCTTTTTTCACATAATTGAAACACACACAACAGGCAAAACAAACCGATGACAGAGATGTGAATTTTTCTCAAGTTTCTATTATGATGGTTATTTTCCATTTGCATAAAGTTCTATCAATCCATTTTAAAATTCAAGTACCAGATCACATTCCCGTTTTAAATGTAAAACACTTATCTGAATTTCTTTATAATCTTTGTGATCGTTTATTTTCCAATCAGTTATTTCTTTACCGTCCAGCGAAACTCGTTTCGGAACCGACGGAGAAATAACAACTGTGTTGTTTGAATGTCCAACCGAAGCACTCAGATGAATAGCTAACTGCCTTTTTTTAAACTCACAAGATTTTAAAACCGCATCAGTGCTGGCCAAATAGGGCTGTTTCGGCTTGCCCAATTCAATATCAACTTCTCGGATATCGGTCATACTTTCCGGAAAAACCGCTGTTGATACGACATTGTCATCGTAGCAAATTTCTTTGATTGCTTTTCCCTTTCCTTCAATACTAACCAGTAAAGGTTTGCCATCAACATACAACGTGAATTCACACTCTTTTTGATCTTTCTCAAGAAACGGATCAAGGGCAATATTCCAGTCATTTTCAACAACACCATAGAGTTGATACAGGCAATTGATATACCAGGCGCCGGCCCACAGAAATTGCGGCTTATCGACAGTCCCGTATTCTGACAGATCATCTTTATTGGCATTGCGGACCTCGTAATAGGCCGGTTGACCATTCGGACCTTCCATAATGCCATGCAGTGACATGGTGTTGTTGATAAATTTCGCGGCCGCCTCTTTTTCCCCATTGGCAATCAAGGCCATGGCATACCAGGCATTGCCCTGGGGCCAGATACCGCCGTTAAAGTAGTAATATTTCGCACCGGCTTCGTTGCCGACGAACTTCATGAAATCGCCCCATTTCTCAAAATCCATGGGAAATGCATTGTATATGCCGACTTTCTCATCGACCATCTTATGCGTGGCTGTCTGAACCAGCAAATTCTGTTTTGAATCATCCAGCAAACCATAATGAGCCGCCAGCAGTGACCCGATATAATAATGTTCATCCAGCGAACCGTCATTGTGATAATTCACCAGATAGTTCATATCCTCATTCCACAATTTTTCAACCAGGGCGGTTTGCATTTCGTTCGCCAGTGACATGTACTCCTGAACCCGATCAAGATTCTTTTCCAGCGCTGTCGAAAGAAAAATGTAATCCCGCAGCGTTTTAATCGCCAAAATCGTCATATAACTGCGTGGTCCGTAATTGTGACCGATATCCCACCAGTCCGGGCGGAAGGACCACATCAGATTGTCATCTTCCAACGTCAATAGCGATCGCTCCACACTTTTACTAATGTAGGGATACAACTTCTCAGCAAATTCCCGGTCTCCCGAATGGTGCAGATATTTGGCGCTTACCTGTACCAACCAGAAATTGTTCCAATTATCGGAGCTGGCATATTCCGTCACGTATTTTCCATCTTTCCAGTAATAAGCGTGAGGAATAATGTTCTCTTCATCGGCATGTCGGATGATATAATCCAAATCTCTTTTTACCCGTTCAAGATCGAAATTCACCGCCGCCAGATCAGTTACCAGGACATCGTGGGTAAAGTAAAAATTATACTCCGCCGGACAGGGCATCGGCACAATTTCATCTTCAAGAAAGTGAGCATTTACCGCCATGACCGCTTTTGCGTACGCCACGGAATGATCGGTCTTCGGACAGCCGGTTTCCATGATACTATGACTATAGGCTTTGTCAATCACATATTTTTCATAATTGCTTATTTCTGTCTGGTAACTATTTTTCAAATATGAAACCAGCGACCGGCTTTCGTTACCCTTCGAGGACCCGATAATCTGGACAATGTTCATTGCTTCACCCGGCTTCAACTGTTTCTGATAAATAAACTGAGAGACCGGTTTTGCCTTTGCAATCTCTTTACTCACATCTTTTCTTTTTGGTGTGTTCAAGTAATCAATTCTACTATTTACAAAAGTCGGCAGGTCCCCGGCATTGGTCACAAAAACATCCGCAAAATCCGCATCGGGATCGTCAAAGTGAGTATAAATCGTTGTACTGTCCCGATCGGTCCAGGCCTGCTCAATCGGACGAAAAGTATGGCAGGTTCGAATAGATGTCCACCAACGTGAGTCAAACTCATACTCTTCGGTTTTATCACTCGTATTTGTGATTTGAATGTTCAAAACCATCGCTGGCTTATCTTTACAAAATTGATAACTGCTCATCAGGGAATAGCCATTTTCTGCGCGGTTAAATATCACCGAATAGGGCGTCAAATCAAATTCTGAAGCATCCCGGCCGATGCTGACTGCCGGATTGTTACCGATTTTAAAAGTCCACTCCGCCACAAACGATGTGTCTCGTTTCCAATAATCCCGGCTGTGATCAATGCTGTTTGCCACGGGATAGAAAAAACTGATCCGTTGCGGAATCATGCAACTGTGATGAAATTCCACCCCCACATACGGTCCGCCGACTTCCAGTTTGGCGTCGCCTGTATATTGAACCGCTAATTTTTGATGTAAATCCGGTTTATTTAACCCGCAATTCACAATCATTGCTACCATAAAAATATTGATTATGACTAATTTTGTAACCCGGTTCATTTCATTTTATCCTTTCTTATGATTATTAATAAAACTGACCCGCAATTCACTCTCTGCCTGGTCATGAATCACGTTCAATCTGATTCTGTAAATGTCATCAATAGTTTCAAGTTCGTAATCTTCAACCACCTGATTATCAAATCTGACAGATGTCGGTTTTAATGGTGAAATAATATTTATGTAATTCCGATGACCCGGAAACGCTTTTAACTTCATATCAAGGTGTTGATTCCAGCGATCATAGTCACAAGACAGAACAATCGATTCCGTGGATTCCAGATATGGATATTCCGGTAACCCGCAGGAAAATTGATAATTTGAATTGTCATTATTCTTTACAAATACCACCGATGTACATTCATCTCCATTATTCCGAACGGATTGAAGATAGTCTCCGTGTCCACTGAGTGAAATCCTGTGTTTTTTACCATTTAGCGCCAGATCAAACTCACATGTTTCTTGATCTTCCGGCAGAAATGGTTTCATTGAAATATTCCAGGTATTCTCTTCGATACCGTAAAGGTGATATAAGGAATACAGATACCAGCCGGCCGCCCACAGAAAATTCGGTTTATCAATTTTTCCGTAAACTTTCGGATCATTATAATCGCTGCTACGGTATTCGTACATCGCCGGCTGTCCGTTGGGGCTATTGATAATTCCGTCCAGAGTCATGTTTTTCCTGATGAATTTCGCCGCTTCGTTCCGCTTGTTCGTAGCCATTAATCCCAAACTGTACCAGGCATTGCAGTGATTCCAGACGCCGCCGTTGGCATAATGGTAGGGCGGTCCCACTTCATTGCCTTTGAATTTCAGAAAATCACCCAAAAGGTGGAAATCCGGCGGATAAACGCAATAGGTACCAATTTTCGGATCGACCAGTTTCTCTCCAGCTGTTCCGATTAGACGCATTCGTTTTTCATCATCCAGTAAACGGAAATGAGCTGCCAGCAGCGATCCGGCATAATAATGGGGATCAATTTCGCCATTTTCATAATAATTGATTAGAAAGCCAAGATTATCATTCCAGAGTTTATCTACCAGCGCCTTTTCCATCTGTTCCGCTAATTGCTCAAGATCCGGCAAACAATCCAGATTTTGATTCAATGCTGCTGATATATAGACGTAATCCCGGATTCCCTTGATTGCCATGATTGTCATGAATGCCCTGGGACCGAAGTTATGCCCGATATCCCAGCCATCAAGATAGTAGGCATATAATAATCCGTCATCTTCTTTACTGTGCAGCGCATATTCAAGACTTTTATTCAAATAGGGATAACATTGCTCAAGCAAATCTTCATCCCCGGAATGCCGCAGATAACTCGCCGCCAACTGGATAAACCAGAAATGATTCCAGTTGTTGGAATCGGCGTACTCAGTACGGTAATCACCATCTTTCCAGTAGTAAGCATGGGGAATGATAAAGTCCTCAGTCGCATGGTCCAGAATAAACTCCAGGTCTCGTTTTACCCGTGGCAGATCGAAATTCACCGCCGCCAGATCCGTCACCAGCACATCATGGGTAAAATAGAAATTATACTCCGCCGGACAGGGCATGGGAACAAAATCACCATCGATATAATGATCAAGTGATGCCAGCATGGCTTTCGCCCAGTACACCGAATGATCAAACACCGGATCGGTAGTACAAAAGCTATATTCTTCGGTGGCTTTCTTTACTATGTATTTTTCGTACTGGTCGATTTCTTCCTGATAGTTTTTCACTAAATAATCAACTGTACCCGATACTTCATCTGCATAACTGGAACCGACAATCTGTACAATTCGCAACTGCTCATCTGGAAGTAATTCTTTTCGATAGAGAAAAGTCGTGGCATTTGAATCCGGTTCATGTAAAACCGGCTTTTCAGCAGCATTCGATACGAACACAATGATATTTTTTACTTCGTCGTCATTATAACGGGTAATCGCCGTTCCGTTTTCAGGATTATACTCTGTTTGGGTTTGATGAATCCAACGGAACGTATGGCAGGTTCGTAGTGAGTTAATCAGACGGGTATCTAGTTCAAATATTTCGGTCTTGTCGCCGGTGTTATTCAATGTAATGGAAATCACCATCGCGGGTTTGTTTTTACAGAATTGATAGGATACCTGGCAATTTTCCTGATTAAATTTTACGTTAAAGGGAGTCAGGTTGAATGCCGTTGGAGTCCAACCGATATTTTCCCGATCGTTATCCCCAATTTTCAGTCCGATTTCCATCGCCAGGGTAGTGTCCCGGAACCAGTAATCCGTACTGATATCAATACTATTGGCAACCGGGTAAAAAAAACTGATCCGTTGAGGCACCTGGTAACTGTGGTGAAATTCCGTTCCTACGAAAGGTCCGCCCACTTCTATTTGGGCTTTGCCTGAAAAATTAATAGTAAGATCAACTTGATCAATATTTTGATAACAATTAAAGAAAAACAGTATTCCCAAAAGTAATCCATATTGCCATTTCATAATTGACACTCCGATTTACAAATATGAAGTGGATTAAAAATCATATCCAATCTAACTGATTTGCCGGGATACCAACGGATTTTCCATAACTAATTGCTTCTTTCGCATCATTTTTATCACCTTTTTTGTGTTTAAAGATTTTTTCATGAAATATGACATATTCCATTGTGTCGTTTGAGACATTCGCGTACCATTTAGGTAATATTGATTTAGAAATCTTATCAACTATTGCTTCTATTTTTTCTTCTTTACCTTCAATAAATAGGGCAGTCCAAATTTTAGGTTGAAAATCTGCCGCTCTTTCTCCGAGTTTCCAACTCTCGGTTTTTAATATTTTTATATCATTATCTTCAAACACATCGCTTGTTTCTAAACTTTCTTTTATTATCAGTCCTGTAATCATTTAATACCTTTATTTTAATTTCACACACTTCTTCACCGACGTAAATCCTTCGGTTTGAATTCGATAGAAATAGATACCGGAACTGACATTCTGCGCATTCCATGTTATGATATATTCACCAGCCGGTTTTTTCTCATTAACCAGTATTTGAATCAATCGGCCGGTCAGATCGAAGACCTGTAATTTGACGTTTCCGCCCACCGGCAATTGATAATGAATTGCAGTCAATGGATTAAAAGGATTGGGGTAATTCTGAGATAATGAATAATAAGTTGGAGTCGATTCATTCTGATTGCTTATTCCGACACTTCCTTCCCATCCAACTCCTTCAGTCGCCCGGGCAAATTGATTAACATCGATATTGACATACGTTTCAACTAAACCACTTGGCCATTTAATCTCTATAGAATCGATGATGCTCGCATCTCCCAAACCGAATCGAGCATTCAGGCTATTTCCGTTCTGACCGTATATATCTCGCATTTGCCATACAGAATTTCCATTAATAGTTGACTTTAACTGGACTCTCGCTCCGATTGCAGCAGTATTTGATGACGTTCCCATACATTTTATATTTATCCAATGATTCTGATTTCCCCTGTTAGAGTATAAGGAATTGTTTTTAATTCTGGTCACTATAATATCTGAAAAACCATCATTATTGTAATCGCTCCAGGCTGCACCCATATTCATTTTATAAGGTGTATTTGTCAGAGATAGTCCTTTTGGAATTTTTGTGAAATTGCCTTGTCCATCATTCAGATAAACGCAATTTTCTTCAAAATAATTAGGTTTATATGTAATATTGATAGAATTAATTACCAACAGATCTAAGTCGCCATCATTGTCATAATCTTCCCAGCAAACATTGACTGAATTATTATCATCATTAGCAATCTCACCTTCGTTTACTTCACTGAAAGTAGCGTCACCATTGTTTAAATAAAGTATATTATTTTCTCCATATACAGAGTGTCCATTTGCAATAAATAAATCCAGAAATCCATCATTGTTATAATCAGCCCAGCTGCATCCTTGTGAATTGCTTCCATCTGTTTCAATATTCTGTCCGCTTATTTTGACAAAAGTCCCATCACCGTTATTTTTATATAAATTATTATCTCCATAATTCGCCACACACAAATCCGGATCACCATCATTATTATAATCACCCCAGCAACAAGCGTTGGAGCTGACCTCATCATTAACAATATCGCCTTCATTTATTTTAATAAAGGTCCCATCACCGTTATTACGATAGAGGAAGTTTATTCCAAGGTTAGCCACATATAAGTCAATAAACCCATCCAGATTATAATCCGCCCAGGCACCAGCGAACGATTTTCCGCCATCATTCACGATTGCACCCTCGGTAATCTTGGTAAAAGTGCCGTCACCGTTATTTTTAAATAAGCAGTTGTTTTCTTCACTATCATCATTTCCATTTGTGACAAATAAGTCCAAATAACCATCATTATTAAAATCACCCCAGCAGGCATTTGATGATTTTTCTAGTTTGTTTACAATATCTCCTGAGTTAATCGAAGTAAAACTATTGTCGCCACTATTTTGATATAACGAGTTATACTGGTTCGGCTTAATTCCGACCTCATTGAAAGAACCTCGGGCAATAAATAAATCCTGATAACCGTTATTATTATAATCGCCCCAACAAGCCCGATAGGAATTTGGAATAGAATCTTGAACTATTGAACCATCCAATACTTGTGAAAACTGATCAACAATTACGAATGCTTTTTTCACAATTGTAGATACTTTTGCATTTTGGTCAATCACAATTAATGTCACATCATAAATCCCCTCTTTGGAATAGGTATGTTTTGGGTTTTGTAATGTACTCGTTGAGTTATCCCCAAAATTCCAATACCAACTCACTATATCATTCACTCTGTCGGTAGTTGAATAATCGGTAAACTGAACTTCCAAAGGCGGAGCCCCAAAATTCCGGTCTGCCGTACATAGTGCCGATAATACAGAAAGACTATCGGGTAACTCGAAACCGGCGTTATAAAAATGCTGCGCATTCTGTTTGTTAGTTATCAGGTCATTTTCATCGTTCCCAAATAAAAGAGCAGTTGAAAATCGAACTGTCTCACCGGCATTAATCGAGAACGGCCCGGAAGAAATAATTGTTGCCGGGTGGTTCTTTTGATAAACGTTTTTAGGTGGCAACGGTTCTAAAAATATCTTCCAAATTAATTCATCGTTAATAAGTTCACATTCATGTACACTAAAAATTTTCACTCCTGTCATCTGATTTTGATTTGGAGTGTCTATAAAAGCCAATCCGGCATACCCAACTGGACACCAGCTATTCGGGTATCCATAACCGTCATAATCATAAGCATATACAATATTTTGATCCTTATCGAACTCAACATAATCTGAATCCTCATCTCCAACTCCACCAATTCCCCAATCAATAAAAAATCCAACATAAGCGCTGTCATAATCGTGCGTACTTTCGTTCTTTATATCGTATATCCAAAAGACAACGTCTTCGAATAATGGGTAAGAAGATTGTAATGCTCGTACGGATACTTCCAGCCCCACACCTCGTCTGCTATGATCATTTTCATCAGGATAGAAATCCCATTCCTCATCTGGGTCATCATCCATTACATAATAGGTTTCCAAATCAATGAAGGGATTTGTCAGACCTTTTCCAAAAAAACTATTCCACTGTCCCGGCCAGCCCGGATCGTTAAGATCATTCATTTTATCAGGCCAGTACGCAGACCATGTAGATGGTCGATCGCTTAGTGCTATATTATCCTGATATGGATTATAATATCCGGGCAGTGGTTCAAATCCCCATGGAGTACCTTCAGGTGATGTATCTACAAATTCCCGGTATTGCGTTTCCAAAGGATGAATTCGATTTCCATTGTTATCGGTCGTGGCAACAGATACCATCAACGTTATCCCATCGATATAATGGTGAGTATCAGATAGCCAACACATTGTTGGTTCGTCTGGGTAACTTCCAATTTCACCATGATTGCAAAAAAGAGTCTGTACCTGGTTACCATCAATTAATCCTCTTCGCCTATTGACAGTATTACCAGTCTGAGCGATTGAAATATTTGGTATCTGAACTAGCAAAAACACAGCAAAGGAATAGAATACAAAATAACTGCAGCGTTTTCTACCAACCATATCTAGTCTCCCATAAATGTTACAGAAGAAATATATGATTGATATTTCAAATTGCAAAGTATCATTATTATTTCAGTTTCACACATTTTTTCACAGAGGTAAATCCATCTAACTGGATTCGATAAAAATAGATACCGGAACTGATATTCTGTCACTTTCTCTCCATTCAATTTATTCAGTCTTTTATACAAATTGATTGGAATTTTTATTAATGTGCTTAAAAAGACCATTAGACTATGCTATTCTACTGAATTGATAACTACAACATCTTCCAAACCAATAAAAAGTAGAAGAATGTTCATTATCAGAATCCGCTTTATGGTTATCATATTAAAATTTAATCACAAATTTGTCATTTGACGTGTCATGTTTGAAATGAATCGTTGTCTTGTAGCCAGTTTCTTCTTTCACGGTTATCCATCCATCGGATAAGGTCCGATCGTTTAACGAAACACTCGTTGGTTTATGCGGACTGATGACAACTGTTTCGTTTTTCAATGAAACATACCCACCGAGACTTATGGACAATTGCTTTTTCTCATATTCGCATCGATGCAGAATGGCATTTGTGCTTTTCAAGTACGGCTCTTTCGACACTCCCAGTATGAATTCGACCTCTTTGACAGCCGGCATATCCACCGGAAAAATCGCTGAATGAACTGCTTGCCCGTCATATTTGATTGACTGGATCGTTTCGCCGCTGCCCTCTATATTCACCACTAACGGCTGACCGTTAACACACAACGTAAACCGGCATTTTTCCTGGCCGTCTGGCAGAAATGGATCAAGCCCAACATTCCAGTCATTCTCCATAACACCATACATGTTATACAGGCAATCCAAATACCAGGTAGCACCCCATAGAATTTGCGGTTTTCGGATTATTCCATATTCATTCGGGTCCTCTTTATTACCGGTACGATATTCATAATATGCCGGCTGACCGTTAGGTCCGTTCATAATCCCGGACAATGACATCGTTCTATTGATAAACTCAGCAGCTAATTGCCTTTCGCCATTAGCGATCAACGCCAGAGCATAATAGGCATTGCCCGGTGCCCATATACCTCCGTTGGCATAATAATACTTGGGACCAGCCTCACTACCAATAAATTTCCACACATCTCCCATTTGTTCTAAATCCATCGGGAAAACACAATAAAGCCCAAGATTTTCATCCAGCAATTTATCTTGTGCACTTTTAATTAGCTGATTCCGTTTTTCAACATCAAGTAGACCATAACGCGCCGCCAGCAGTGAATTAGTGTAGTAGTGCTCATCCAAGGATCCATCATTGTAGTAATTTATCAAATAAGCCATATCGGCATTCCAAAGTTTTTCTACCAACGCGACCTGCATCGCATCCGCCAATGCAGCATACCCACTAACCCTCTCAGGATCTTTTCCCAAGACAGTAGCAATGTAGTTATAATCCCTCAGAGATTTGATCGCCACAACCGTCAGATGAGTCCTGGGACCGTAATTATGCCCGATGTCCCCTCCTGCCCGGTATGACCACATCAGATTGTCGTCTTCTTTTGTCGAAAGCGCCTGATCAAGGCCAGCACTGATAAATGGATATGCTTTTTCAATAAACTCGGTATCTCCTGAATAACGTAAATAACTGGCCGCTAATTGTATAAACCATAAAATAGTGGCATCAAACTCGGTATTCCAGTTGTTATGACCAGAATATTCAGCCCGAAAAGCAAAATCCTTCCAGTAATAGGCATGTGGAATGATATTATACCGATTAGCATGTCGAATAATATAATCCAAATTATATTTCACTCGATTCAGATCGAATTTCACTGCCGCCCGGTCAGATACAACAATATCGTAAGTAAAAAACAGATTATACGTTCCTGGACAAGGTATCGGAACAATCTCACCATTCATATAGTGAGCATTTGCCGCCATCACAGCTTTTGCCCAGACAACCGAATGATCGATTTGCTTATCGCCGGTTTGAAAGCGGCTGGCTTTAATCGCTTCCTCTAAAACAGAAGATTCATATTTAGCGATTTCCTGCTCATAATTCTCCTTCAAATAATCCACAATCGATGGTCCTTCGTTTTCGTTTGCAGAGCCAATGATCTGAATAACCCGCAGGACGTCACCGGGCTGTAACTCCCGCCGGTAGACAAAATGCGTGTTTGGTTTGCCTGTTTTTTCCAGCGGAATGGCAAGCGGCCGCTCTCCGGCATTGGTAACAAAAACCTGAGCAAAACGCGTATCCCCACCCGGATAATTGGTATAGACCGTCATTCCATCGGAATCATTGCGAATAATGGCGTGATCTTCCCTCCGATATGAATGGCTGGTTCGAATCGATGTGAACAGTCGTGTATCAAACTCAAACACCTCATTCTTCTTCAAACGATTCACTATCTCGTAAGTAACCACCATCGCCGGTTTTTCATAACAAAAACGATAGGTCACGTTGAAATCATACTGGGGCTTGTTATCAAAGAATTCAACAGAATAAGGAGTCAGTTTTATTTTGGCTGGTTCTCTGCCCAAGGATTCACGTGGACCATTGCCAATTTTCAAAAACCACTCCGCTACAAACGATGTATCCCGGGTCCAGTTATCAGTACTGAAATCGATGGTGTTAGCCACCGGATAGAAAAAACCAATACGCTGAGGAATCATATAACTGTGATGAAATTCCACACCAGCATACGGTCCTCCGACTTCAATCTCGGCTGGCTTATCGAAAGTCACTGCCAGATCGTCTGAATCAACACCAAATATGGCTTGCGAAAAAACAAAGAAAATGATCAGCAACAGGTTCGACTTTAACCAGTAAATCGGTATTAATTGCTTCTTTTCCATGATACTGTTCCCCCTCTTTATTTTAGTTTCACACATTTCTTCACTAACGAAAATTCACCCGCCTCAATCCGGTAAAAATATATACCAGAACTGACGTTTCGAGCATTCCATGTAACTGTATAGTCACCGGCCGGTTTATTTTCATCAACCAATATTCGGATCAGACGCCCGGTCAGATCGAAAACCTGTAACTTGACTTTCCCGGCAACCGGCAGTTGATACCGGATATTTGTCACAGGATTGAAAGGATTCGGATAGTTATTATGAAGAGCATAACGTTCCGGTAATTGAATATCAGCAATCTCGGGCTCAACAACAGGCTTATCCAGCGGCCAATTCACTTTCTCTCCCATTGCTTCACGTGTCATGTATGTCAAATCATCATCAGGATATTTTTGTATCATAACTTCTGTGTATTGTGATGCTTTCTCAATATCATTCAGGTCATTCAGCATGGCTAAAACCATAGCATATATCGCCGTTTTTTCTGCTATTGAATCCGGATATTTTCCCATTATCGCTTCACATATTTTTTGAGCACTACTAACATCTTTATTATCAAGAGATACATTGAGTAACAATGAATATACCATTTGATGAACATTTTCATCAATTGCAGAATTTTTCAATAAACCATTCAAATAATCATCCAATCCATCTTTTCCGGTCTCATGATACAGGTGATATATTTTCACCAGAGCACGATTTGCAAAATTATCATCTGAAAACTTGTTAACAAGCATCTGATATGCTTCAATGGATTCTTCTAACTGATTATTAATAAAATGATAATATCCTAAGAGCCAAAGATCATTAACATTATTTAAATCGGGATTATCAGGATCAAAGCCGGCCCATTTGTCATTATTTTCTGCAATGACAACAGATTTTCCTAATGATGAGCCGCCGCCGGGATCACTTCCGAGCGCGAATGAATAATTAATTGACGATCCATAACTGGCTAATCTTACCGGTGAGCTTCCCCACCAATTATATTCAGCTTCAATATCCGTATAAAAGTACGCTGTAGCATCTCTGTTATAATTATCACAAATACTGTTATATCCGCCGATTCTGGCGCCGGGATAGTAACCGTGACTGCCCATGAAAGGGTCTGAATAATACTGGGCATATATTCCGAATGAGTTTTCGGTTATAACATTATTGCCCTTATCAGATGTATAGATAGGGCCAAATTCCGGACTGGAACCGGATATGATATACGCACCAAAATAATTATCATCAATTGTATTATCATATAACTTGGGAGAACCTCCTGAAAAATAAATTCCAGCATAACTATTATCCCGTAACAAATTATCAGTAATTGTAGGACTTGAAGATGTCCCGTGAATTCCCTCAGAATTATTAATTACCGTGTTGGTTTCAATATGAGCCGGGGATGATTGATACAAGTAAATGCCATAATTTGAATGTGATATTGAATTATTTTGAATTCTCGGATTGGCTCTGTTACAATAGATGCCATATTGAGCATATTTAATGTCACAATATTTTACCTTACACGAAGCATCCACACTGGAATCCTCAAACCTGATACCATACCAGTTACTGCTTGCCGGATTTTCATTATACGAAGTAAAAACAATCGGATCCTCAGCAGTCCCCTCAGCAATCAATGTACCGTTAATTGTCAAGCGGGTATCATCATTGAAAAATACAAACACTCCGGGATCGATCTCCAGGGTAATACCGCTATTTACTGTTACATCTCCGGAGACATAAATATATCTATCTGTCCAGCTTGTATTACTGCTAATTGTACCAGACTCCTCGGTTAATCCACCATAATCAAAAAATCCTCTCTGATCAAATATATTCAGGAGAATCGTCAAGTGTTCGCCATCATACAGGTCGCGGTCCGCCTGCAACATTCCGTAGATAACATCATGAACAGGAGAGGAAATACTCACATGGCTTACTCCATCCAACAATAATGTTGTCGCAATATTTCTGCCTATGGAGCCATTTTCCTCGACATCCATCATCGTCGAAGCCCAGAGAGTACCTTTCATATAAATTATTTCCTCTGAACTAAGTCCATCTGGTGGAAATAACCAATTATCATAATAGTTATAGTCAGCTTCAAGAGCACGTCCACTCCAGGATTCACCATTTCCATCCCACGGGAATATTTTATCCGGTTGAAAAGATGATAGGGTTCTTCTGTAACTAATGGCAAGATAATCACCAATTCCTTCACTTACACCAAGCTGGTCTCCGCTAAATCCATATTCAGCCATAAATGCATCGTGAATTGCGTGTCCGTATTCATGCGCTACAACATCCTGATCTTCACCAGCGTCAACACAACCATCACCCAAAGTGATGTACCCCCAAGTGGAATAATGTGATCCAGTATAATCATGCGCATCAAAACAAATATAGTCCTTCAAAATCCCCTGGTCTTCAAATTGAGGATGAAATCCTAACGAACCAATGTATTCTCTTATAGTATTTAAGTGATAATAGATATTGACTTCTTCAAATCCTAATTGGCTGCGATTATAATTGAAAGACGGCGTTGTGCTAGTGACAGGTGTGTAATCTGGATATTGTTTATTGACTGATTTTGCGTATTTCCCCTGTAAGCAAAATACACCTCCAACTGGATCGTTTAAATTCGTCAGTGTTACGGTTTTATAGGCACCCTGAAGTTCCTGGTAATCCGCATCATTCTGATCAGTTAACGAAGCATCACTAAGAGAACTGATTGGGTCAGGATTAAAAACTTTTCCCTGTCCATTAACATAATTAACACTTATATCCTCAATCTTTAAGACTTCACCGGAAATCGCATCAATAAATATTTGCCAGTCGCCAGGTGGTTTACCAGCGCCAAAATTCACTTTCCAGGCTAAATTCGCGCAAGAAAGAGAATCCTGATAAATATACAGATCGCATCGTGGTAAAGCTATGAGTGTTGATTCATCCACATTTACTTTTTCAAAAGCTTTCTCAATGGCTTTTTCACTGCTGATATCAGCATTAGTCGATTTAAGATCCGTAATATCAGTGTTACCATTGACAACCATTGTAATCCTATTATTTTTATTGATACTAACCACCGTTTCCGTACCAAATACAGGAATCCCTTGATACGTTTGTAAAAATGTTATATGCTTTCCCGAGGGACTTTCGATAGTCTGGATGGGCTTCAAATCGGTAACATTGGAAATGCCAAATATCGCTTTATTCTCATCCAAATACTGTTTAGCGATCTGTTCCGGCGATCCCTGATAAACCGGTGACTTGATATTATACCTGGCTGCGACGACTCCGGTTTTTACATTAATCCTGCAATTGTTTCGATATTCAAATGTGTCCGTTGCACGTTGTTGCGCTACTACTGTTGTAATAAATGCAAACATGGTGCAGAAAATGGGTAAAACTGTTTTCAACGTAAAGGTTCTCATTTTGGCTTCCTTTCTAATAATAGCATCATTACTTTAGTAAAATTAATTTCCTTCTATCGATTCTATCGTTCACAACAAGTTGACAGATGTAAATGCCCGATTCGAGCGGTTTGCCAGTATCACTCATTCCATTCCAGCATACCTTGTAAACATCGGGACTCTGGTTTTCTTTAACCAGCGTTCTTACTTCTTCACCTAAAATGTTGAATATCTTCAACTGAACATACGACTCCTGATTTAATTCATATTTTATTGTAGTTTGCGAATTGAAGGGATTCGGAAAATTCGGATATAAATACATTGCCTTATCGATAATTTCATTATCGCCTTTTAATCCTGTTATATTACTTAAATCACCACGATATAACACCAGAATTTTATCGTCATTATAGCCAATAGCATAAGCCGCTTTATCTTCCTTAAGGATTATTAATTTCCCGAAGTTACAATCAAGATTATCTATTTGTGTTTCCCAGTTTTCCCCATCATCACTGGTCCGTAGGATTTTTCCACCACTAGCCAATATCCAGCCGTATTTGTCATCCAGAAAGCCAATATCATCATATTCTTCTTCACCATAAAATCCCTGTATATCCCAATTTTCACCTCCATCAGTTGTAGAATAGATGTAGGCTGTAGAAAATCTAAAGTTTGTCCCGACAGCAAATCCTTTTAATGAATCAATAAAATCAACTCCCGATAATATTGCAGTAACAGAATCCTGATATTGCCAGGTTTTTCCTCCGTCAATTGTATTAGCTATATAACCGGCATCAGTCCAATGAATATTACCACCACTAACCATCCAGCCTAAACTGTCATTGACAAAACAAACATCGCTGGGAGTTCTATTTTCGAAGGTATCATTACTCTTTTCCCAGGTATAGCCGCCATCGGATGTAAACCAGCGATGCTCATTAAAGGCAATTCCGTTGAGTTTATCAAAGAAATGTATCTTTGAGATGCTTGAAGAAAGATGTTCTTCCGCTATTTTCCTGTCAATCCAGGTCTCGCCCCCATCTTCCGTAATTAACACTCCGGCAACACTGTCATTATACATGGCAATGAAATAATCCGGCTTCATTGAAAAAATAGCATAGTTTTTAGCATACTCTATAACCAATTCTTGCCTATAGATGAATTTTCTTACCCAAGTACTACTACCATCTTCTGTACGATATATTTTTCGTACTAAATCATAGTTACCCGATTCATTCTTTTCTGCTCCAACGGTTGATATCCATCCAGTATCCTGATTAGTAAAATAGATATTGCTACTCCAATGAAATCCTATTATATCATCAGGGATAATCTGTATTTCTACTTCTTCCCAGGTTTGAGCGAGTAAAGTCTGGCTAATTAATATGAAAAATAAGATATACATAAATCTTGATACATTTTGAGAATTTTTCATCGTTATTTCTCTTTGATATTTTTATGGTAATCCCTCTTCACTTCAGTAAAATTAATTTCCTTGTATCGATTCTATCATCCATAATAAGTTGACAGATGTAAATGCCCGATTCGAGCGGTTTGCCAATATCAGATGTTCCATCCCAGCACAATTGATAATTACCCGGGCTCTGATCTTCTTTAATCAGAGTTCTAACTTCTTCACCAAGAATGTTAAATATCTTCAACTGAACATACGAATTCTGATTTATTTCATATCTTATCGTAGTTTGCGAATTAAATGGATTAGGATAATTTTGAGATAGTTTAAAATCTTGTGATATGGATACTGGCTCGTTTTCAATCGATGTGAGTTTGCTCAAATCGGCACGGTACAGTGCAAGCGTTTTATTATCCTTATTCCCAAAAATATATGCTACCTTATATTTCTTCAGGATTATCAGTTTCTCAAGTTTGCAATCTATACTATCTATCTGAGTTTCCCATGTTTCACCACAGTCAGTGGTTTTTAAAATTTTGTCGGAGCCTAAAATCCAACCGAATCTCTCATCCAGAAATCCAACATCCTCATATTCTCCTTCACCATAAAATCCATGTATATTCCAACTTTTACCTCCATCAGTTGTAGAATAGAGATAAGCTGTAGCAAATCTGAAGTCAGTCCCGACAGCAAATCCTTTTAATGAATCAATAAAATCAATACCAGTCATTAAAACTGCTGCTGAATCTTGATATTTCCATGTCTTTCCACCATTAGTTGTATTCGCCAAATATCCTGCATCAGTGTAATAAATGTTATTATGACTAACCATCCAGCCCAAACTGTCATTGATAAAACAGACATCAGATGGAGTCGGGAACACTTTACTATCGCTGCCTCTTTCCCAGGTATAGCCGCCACCCGATGTAAACCATCGGTTATCCTCGTTAAAGGCAATTCCGTTGAACTCATCAAAGAAGTGAATTTTGGATATGCTGGATAAAAGATGGTCATCCGTTATTCTACTGTTAATCCATGTCTCACCGCCATCCTCGGAAATCAATGCCCCGGCAATACTGTCATTGTACATGGCAATAAAATAATCCGGCGTCATTGAGAATAATGAAAATAAATCAACGTAATAAGCTAGATTATAACCAATTTTACGTAATTTACATTCCCAATTCTTACCACCATCTTCAGTCCGATATATCTTTTTTATTTGATAATGATTTCCCTGTTGGTCTTCTACGGGATATGTAGTAAATAACCATCCAATATTCTGGGTTGTAAAAGTAGTTATCCCGCTATACATGTATCCCAATGTGTCACCGGGCGGAAAATGCATCTCAATTTCTTCCCAGGTTTGAGCAACTAGTCCCCGGCTAATTATAGAAAAAAGTAAGAGATATATTAGTCTTGATATTTTTTGACTCATATTCATTAGTATTATTCTTCAATTTGTATAATTAGATCGTATTTCAATTCAACTTTACACACTTTTTCACCGACATGAATCCCTCGGTTTGAATTCGATAAAAATAGATTCCGGAACTGACATTCTGCGCATTCCAAGTTACGATATACTCACCAGCCTGTTTTTTCTCATCAACCAGCGTCTGAATCAATCGGCCCGTCAGATCAAATACTTGCAACTTGACATTTCCAGATTCGGGCAATTGATATCGAATTGTTGTGATCGGATTGAAGGGATTGGGATAATTTTGAGATAATGAAAATTGTTCGGGAATTTTTTGTATTTCAGAATGTATTGCGCTGGTTTCTCCGTACAGCGCTTCGATCTCCTCTATTGATAGCGCATAGTCATATATGCGAATATCATCAATCGTACCTTTAAAATTATAGGTACTGGTATTAGGTAGCACCTGACCAATCATCAGATCAATATTGGTGGTCAGAATTGATCCTGAAAATGTCGAATGGGCATCGATGGCGCCATTGATGAATATTTCAAAATTGCTGCCGTCATACAGTCCGACCACATGATACCAGGTATTTGTCGCGGCTTTCACTTTGGAATCCAGATCCTTAATGCCATCGGTGGTTTTCACCGTCCAGCGAATTCGTTTATCATTTCCTTCAATAATGGATACTTTCCAGCGGTTTTCCCAGTTACCATGGGAAATCGGATAGGATTCGCGACTGCTGTACAATTCAGCCGCATTCATCCAGAAACTGACGGTAATCGCGTCGGTGAAATTCAGACTTGCACTGACCGGCACCCGGACATTATCACTGGTTCCGTTGAAATAATAGGCGCTGTTCAGATCACCAAAACGATTCGCTGCCAGGTCGGCGCCGTTGACAGTTCCATGATTATTCATGCCACTGAGATCATTGGCATTGCCGCTAAACGAATAAGACGCTACCGGATCACCGGTTTGTGAACCCGTAGAATCTCTTACTACTATTCCGATGCTGTCATTGTCGAAACCGCCACGGTTATCACTGATTGTACATTTAATGTAATAATAACCAACCGAATCCGGTGCGATCCAGGAAATCGTGGAATCAGTTCCAAGTATTATTCCAATTTCTGCCGACCAACTATAATTCAGAATATCCAAATCGGGATCACTGGCAACACAACTGATAAATGTGGTATCTCCCATATCGATTTTTCCGGCAGAAGCAATTAAATCATCAATAACCGGTGCATGATTAATGGCTTCAATAACGGTGATTTGAATACTGTCCCGTACCACCGCCGCAACACCATCACTTACTGAGCAATAAATCGTAAAAACACTGTCAATTTCCGGCGCTGTCCAAATCAACACTGTTGAATCCGTATCGAGAGCTTCTGCACCGACAGCCCAATTATAGGTTAAATGATCAAGATCGCGATCGGCAGCCGTACAGTATATATTAATCGACTGATTGTATAAAATTGTCGTTGAATCCACCGCCAAGGCTTTGATCCGGGGGCTGTGGTTGCCAACTACATTATCGGAATTATAGTCAATCACAACACCGTTGACCAGCATCTTTTCTTCTTCGTATGTAATCGTCCCACCTGCCGGAACCAGCACAAGCAGCAGGGCTTCATCGGTAGGAATCGTTACCAGAGTCTGCGCGGCAGCGCTCTGTATTATAAATTTGTTTTTGATCGCATCATACAAATCCACTGACTGAGTTCCCACATCAAAGGTAACGGTTTTAGCCTCTGCATGGGGATTATAAAACAGGTAACTAGGGTAGGCATTATCCTGAAAATAATCGGTTTTTAATAAATCCAACTTCAAAATCCTCTGAACATCCGTAGTATCAATAATTCCCCCCATAATACCTACATGAGATGCTCCGTAAAGTGCAAAATTTGTGGCTCCCCAGCCACCGGCAATGGCATCGCCCGTAGCAAAGGGACTAACATCCGAACCGATTGCAAATTCACGCATCGATTCATGCGCGATACAGGCATTCGGATCATTAACATAGGACCAGGCTTCGCCATCCTGGCGATCAGCCGGAAGATAATTCGAATAAAACAGTCGCGAAGCATTGGCCATATTCAAGACCCATTTCCCGATGGCCCGGGCAAAGCGATCATCATAGCGCAGCATGGGAACCAGCGCTCCGGCCATCTCATAGCCATTCATGACAAATGCGTAACCGTCACTAAGCGCTTCTCCAACCAATCCATCACAATCATATCCGCCCCAATTACCTAAAGTAACACCCCATTCACGGACATTGCCTTCGGGATCGAAACACCAATTCAGCATTTTCTCTACATTATAGCTGGTGCCTAACTCCGCATTCATTCTGGCTGCTGTGTAAACTCCGTAGGGTAGCTGTAATTCGTAGGAAGCGTTCGTCAAAAAACCGCTCAGAAATTCCAATGCCCATTCAGCGCCCCTGCGATAACGCAAATCACCCGTCTCGATATAAGCGTTGTATAATATCCAGGCAATCGATCCGGCGGATTCCGGCTCCCTAACACCGGATGTATAAGGCGTCATAGTTGACAGATACCAGCCGCGATAATTCATCGACGCCTTTCTCCAGGGCGTCGCGCTGCCGCCCATGGTTTCCACCGCTTTCAGCCATTGATCGGCAACCGAAGTCAATTGATAGGCAAAATCACCGGTTTCCGGATAAAGGTCGTACAATTGATAAAAAAACACATTGGGCATCATGGCGTACCACCAGTCGTCGCCGCTCTGGGCCGTCGGACCGTTCAAATACACATTCTCTTCCGGCCGTTTATTGAACCATTCTTCGCAACCCAGAACCCAGTTATAGCCGTTTTGATCGCTTTTATCGATACCGACCAGGGAGGCCCCGACCACCGCGGGTAATATGTTAATTGCCTCGGCATTGGACGGAGAGGGCGTTCCCACTACCGTGTGCAGACCGAAACTGTTATGGTTGGGATAATTTATCGTATTTGTATTTATCCAGATCAGCGGCAGGTATTGTCCGGTCCGGTCGAGATCGAACACCAGGCTATCGTAACCGAGAGTAACCTGTTTCCAGTTACGCATCAGATAAGGGCTTGGAAGATTTGGCATTTGTTCCACCCGACCGATATTTATCTGTTCGCCATAACTGATATTTATAATTACAACCATTAAAAAAGCCGTACTCAGACGGCGGGAAATATTGATAGATTTAGACATTGAAGTTCCTCATCAATAAATGTTAATTTGTTTGTTCAATAATCTTGTACTATGCATACAAGATATTATCGATAATAAATCAAAAATCCAGCCGCAAAGTGAACCGGCTGACATACTCTAATAATCCGAAATCCGCATAGGCATAATCAAATTTGATGTTCGACTGTCCAAACATTTTATACTTGATACCCGCCCCAAAGGTCAAACCCTCTTCGGTATCCTGCTGGCCGATTGCCTGATAACCAGCTCGCGCATACAGCATATTCATAATTGACAGCTCACATCCGGCATTTATGCTCTCCGTATTATTAATCGGATGAAAGGCATCAACAGCAACCGTAAACCTGGAAAACTTTGTGTCAAAAATATCATAAGCGATTCCAAACTGCATGTTCAAGGGCAGCGGCCACTCATCGGTAATTAATTTACCCATAATCCGGTCATTATTACCATCAATACTCGGATCGGCGTCATAATAAATGATCAGATCACTGCCGTCCATCTGCATTGATGGTCCAAAATTGGTAATCGCGGCGCCGATTCGCAGACCTTTTATCCCTGTAAAATACAGGGTTCCGATATCAATGGCGATACTGGATGTTTTCTCATGCCAGATCCGCTCAGAGATGTATTTACCGGTAAATCCGATGGAAAACCGGTCCGTTAAACCTAAAGAATATGAAACTCCAACGGCTAAACTGCTTGCGTCATATTCTTCCCCGGTACCGTCGGGAAAATCGACAGTACGCACTTCCATTTTGGGTACGGTCATAGCATTCAGAAAAAATCCTGCGGTTCCCCATCTCCCAAAAGGAATTGTCGCTCCCAGATAGTTGAAATCGATATCCGCCAGCCATTCGACCCGTTCAAAAACCGCTTCTCCATGACCAATCCGGCAGAGCCCGGCGGGATTCCAGTACAGGGCAGATACATCGTTCGCTACAGCCACGAAGGCCCCTCCCATACCGATGGCCCGGGAACCAACCCCGACTTCGAGAAATGGCGCCGCCGTCGTTCCCACGTTTGTCAGTCTGTCTGAGGACGCTAACAATGAAGACATTAAAACTAACACAAGAGCGGAAATAACCATCATTCGTTTCCATGTCTGCTTTATTCGAATTAATACCATGAAATTCTCCTGTTTGATTATTGCATATGAACGGCAATGAAATCAACTTTCCGTGAAAGTCCTTCATCTGTCGTGGTCACAGCCATCAATTGTTCATTAAATACCTGAATATTGGCATTTTCTTTTAATTCATGTAAATACGTATCAACATATTTCTGGAATTCCTCATCGGATTTTAAATCGGCGGTGACTTCTTCATAAAGCCTGTTTACCATCTTTTTCGCCAGAAGATATTCTTTCCGGGTTTGCACTTCTGCTTTAACAGAAGGCAGACGATCCAGTTTTTCCCGAATTCCCTTTTCTGAAAAAACCCAGTCCCTGACATACAGCGCAACGGAATTCTTCAGGCTCTCCCGCATAGCCAGTTTGCTGTCATAGCTTACTTTTTGCGGATTTACCTTATAGTGAAATAAGATGTCGGAAATTGTCATATTGCCATCTTTGTAAACGGCAATTGGTTGTTTGATAATACCCAAATCGTCTTCGGAGATATATTTTATTTCTTCGTTCGAAATGTGTTGAATTCGTGGATCGATACTGGCTGGACGATTATTCCAGATTCGGTCAGTCAGTTTATTTAATGCATCGGCTTTAATTATCAGCTCCTGGGGCGCCATGACCTCATCCACAAAAGCAGCTGCCGCTTTTACTTCCTTGCGTTTCCGCAATGTTCCATGAATCGATTCACGGTTAGCCAGAAAATCATTTTCGCGAACCAGCACTTCCCGTTCCTGTTCAACAAGCTGAAACACATGATATTTCCGATCATAAAAAATTGGTTCAGAAAATTGATAGACCGGTAAATTATACAATTGCTCTTCCAAATCAATATGCACATCATTCCAGTCAATTACATCAACAGAACCATATATATCCATGGTAATCGTTTCAACTCCCGGATATACCGGTGTATGCTCAAATGACATTATCCCTTCTGAAACATTGATTGCTTCTTCTTCCTTCTCACTCACAAAATGCTTAACAAACAACGTCATTTTGGATCGGCGAAATGCTTCCCGCTCCTCATCTTCATTTACTGATATCGGAGTCCGAATATGCTTAAGATAGAGTTCCCGGTTGATGGCCTGTCTTCTATAAATGTCAACAGCCTGCTGCATCATGGTGTCCGTCGAACCAAGCTCTAACTTTTCAGCATTTTGGGCCAACAGTATTCTATCAATTAAACGATCTAAAACAGATAGGCGTGCTTTTTGATTTTCCAGGCTGGTCAATTCCCGAGGAGATAATTCATAGGCAAAAGCGTACTCATCAGCAGTAATTATCCGGTTTTCCACTTTGGCAACAATTGGGGGTTCCGAATGTTTGGATCCACAGCGGAATGCACCAAGGAGCATTATTAGTCCCCAGGCAATTATTACATGTTTCATTATATGTAAATATCTTTTCATTTGATCAGCGCAAACCTGCCGATTTTATTACCGATTCCCGGAGCCTCCACGTGGAATATGTATATTCCATAGGATATTTCATTCCCATCCTTGGATAAGATGTCCCAGGGTTCCATCCCGTCATCCGCCGTGCTGTGATGCTCGATTGTATCCACCAGGTAACCCCGCAAATTATAGATCCGGATGGTGCATTCCTTCGGTAAATGATAAAAATGAAGACGCCGCTCTCCCCGGCCGTATTTGTACATATTCGTCGGTTCCCAGGAAGCCGTCACCACATAGGGGTTCGGAACAACACAAATATCATCCAATTCCTGTTTTGCCAATGCATCGCTGGAG
>JAHJGX010000132.1 GCA_018824205.1 bacterium | reverse complement strand
TGATTCCTTCCGGTTGTGGGCGAATTCATGGACTTTTTTCAATACCACTTTTGCAGGAATATGTCCGCGGCATTTGTCCATGACCTGTCCCATTAAAAAACGGATTCGTTTTTCCGGATCTTCGATCGCCAGTGCTTCTTCATCCAGCGCATCCTGAATAATTCGTTCCAGATCAGCCGGTTGAAGTTTTGGAGGTGAGTATCGGTCTATGAGTGTGTCGATGTAAATTCCGGGTATTTTCAGAAATTCCATAAACAACTTGTCGCTGTTTTCGAGAATCGCAGGATTGGCTTCGGCCGCTTTGAAGAATGAATGCCAGACGGATTCGCTAATCCGGTCAATCGATAACTGTTTCCGCCGCCAGTAAATAGTTTTTTCGAACATTAAGCGACTAATCCAGGAGACCGGAACGCTGTAATTTTTGACCATTTTATCAAAAAGGCTGGATTGCGGAGAAGAGCTTATAATAGTATGCAGATGTTTTGGAACGCCAATCTTCTCATATCGATTCTGTTTCTCCCAGATTGGTTCCGGATTTTCTTTTGATAATTTGGCGATCCGTTCCGCGGAAAATTCAAGGGGCGGCAAATCGGTATCCGGGTACATGCGTTCCGGCCCGGGCAGAATCCGTTCAAAACCATTGGTGCCGTCGGCCAGAGCCTGGCGGGTTTCGCTGGGAATACCAATGGTCGCTTCTTTGGCCCGGATAATGATTTCTTTGACGGCCGTGTCCGCATCCAGGTCATTGCCCCAGACCAGAATCAGGGCGTCCTGGGAATTGGCCTCCACGGTTTTCCGGATTTTATTCCAGGCAAAACTGCTGATCGTCTCTTCGGTGCTTTCAGAGGTCAGAATATTGGGAATGCGGGTCAGACAGGCGATAACGCGAACGCGGTCGGCAATTTCTTTGGAAAAAACTTTCCCGGTTTGGGTCGGTGTGCTCAGGATACCGCGGAACCCTTTCAGATTTACGCAAAATACCTTTTCCCCGTGTTTCAACGCCCAGGCAATCGGCGCCCAGGAACTGTCGGAAAGGTGGCGAGTCACCTCTTTTGCGCTGGCTTTAAATGTTTTTTCGGTGACTCCCCGTCGTTTCAGATTTTCCCGAATCTGCAGCAGCGCGTATTGCCGCATGGCTTCATTGTAAATTAAAAGTGGAATGAGTGGAATGCGGGAAACACCCTTGATTTCGATGCGGGTCCCGCCGCTGATACTGACGTTGACATCCTGCCGGGCGGCGCCAATGCCGGTACGGACTTTTCCGGTACTACGAACCAGCCAGCGGAGAATATTGGCGACGTCGGCTACTTCCTGTGGTGTATGTAAAACCGGCTCGGTTACCGTTTCAATCAGCGGCATCCCCAGGCGGTCGGTCAGATAAATTCGTTCGTGACCACTGTCGGAGACTTCCCGGCAGGCATCCTCTTCGAGACCAAGCTGGATCAGGCCGATTTTGCGGTCTTTGTAGGGAATCCAGCCGTCAACTCCGACGATAGTTGTGCGCTGGAAACCGGTCGGAATACTGCCGTCGAGATACTGTTTGCGGGTGATGTGAATTTCATTGACCAGTTTATAATTCATCAATATGGCAATCTGAAACGCGATGTCGAGAGCCTGGGGATTAATTTCAAAGGGCGGTGTGTCATCCATCTCATAGGTGCACAGAGTTTCGTGATTGATGCGATAGATGATTTCCTTTTTCGTTTTGAATTCCATCAGGGCGGTGCCGTCGTATTCACCTAGTTCGGAAAGCGTTGGGCGCATATGGCGCAGGATTTCGGCGTCGTATATGTCGGAATAATGGCCTGCGGGGCAGCGGCAGAACAATTTTTTTTCGGTCAGAATCTGCTGATGGATTTCCAGTCCGGCTTTCAATCCCAGATTTTGGTAATCCTGAGGCGTCATTTCAGCGAAAGGTTTCAGGAATTCAGGTATAATTTTACAGTCCTCTTTGATAGGAAGAAACAGGCAACAGGAAACAGATTCTCTTATTTCGATGTCGACTTATATAATGAAGGATTTTCATTGGTTTTAAATTACTAATTAAAGCGCGAATTCCAAGCGGATTTGTGACGTAAAATATAAAATCAGGTGATCCAGATTATGGAAATATCTGGCATCTTGTATTTAATAGCTGGTTAATATACATTTCGGTATGCTTTATTAAAATTGAGGAAGTTTAACAACTAATTTTAAGGAGAAATAAAATGAAACGAGTATTGTGTGCTGTGGTTGTTTTTTTAGTGTTGATTTCTTTTCAAATTTCCTTTTCCCAGACCCTCAGTATCCAGGGTGTTCTCCGGGATAATACCGGAGCATCAGTAGCCGATGGACAGAAAAATTTTACATTCCGTCTTTATACGGTTGTATCAGGCGGTACCAAAACCTGGGATGAAACTCAGCAGATCAATGTCGTCAACGGTGTTTACAGTGCGACGCTGGGCGCTGTCAATTCTCTGGCCGGACTGGATTACAGCGTTTCTTACTGGCTGGGAATTTCCGTGGATGGCGCTGAAGAAATGACGCCACGCACCAAACTGACGCTGTCGCCTTATGCGATTGCCAGTGTGTCGGGAGTGGATAATGTATTTCCCCAGTCGGGAAACGTGGGGATTGGGACGGTGACACCGGGAACCGAACTGGATGTAAATGGCGATATTTCCTTATCTGGGAATATTACGTTAGCTACTGCCAAGAGAATCCATGGTCTTGGAAGATTGCATATTGGTGGTGAAGAGCTACTATATTTGTTGAATAAAAGCGGAGTTGTAATTGGCAAAGAATGGGAAGGCAACGGTAATTTAACGGTAGAAGGTAATGTTACTGCACTAGGTAACGTTGGCATCGGTACCACAGATCCCCGTTCAAAATTGATGGTACACAATAGTCCTGCATATCTGAGTAAAACTCTTTCTTATAACGCAACCGGAACACATACCTATATGCTAATGGGAACAAATCAGCATCAGGGTAATATCGGTGACCGCACAAAGTTCCTCTTTGATATCGAATCAACCGGTGCAGGTTCATCTAATAAATTACACCTCCGATCCGGATATGTGGAATGGTCAGATGATGATTACAAAATTCCCGATGCCAGTCATAAAACCGAGATAATGACTTTTGATGGAAATGGTAACGTCGGTATCGGGACAACCACCCCGGGTTGTGAATTGGATGTAAATGGAAGTGCACGTCTTTCTGGTGGTCATCTAATTTTTAATTCTCAGCATGGTGTTATTAACTGGGGGAATGGCGGGAACTTGTATTTCAGAACGAATACCACCACCGGAGATATTAGCACTTATGATGACGAAGCATGGATTGAAGCTGATGGTGAGATCAAGGCAACCGCTTTTATCAGAATCCCCTATGGCAAAAGTGCAAAAAGCGCGGTAAAGACATATGATAAGGGGCTTTCAGAGGCAATGCAACTACAGCCGGTCAGTTTTGATAATTCTGACAAATCTGGAAATCCCCATCTTGGTTTTCTGGCTGACGAATTACAGAAGGTAGTCCCGGAAGTTGTACAGGAATTAGAAGACGGTAGATTGGGTGTTGACTACGGGGCCATGTCGGTTGTGACGGTTGCCGCCATTCAGGAACAGCAGCAGATTATTGAAAGCCAGCAAAAGGAGATTGACGACCTAAAGGCAAGGCTTGCCCGGATTGAAGCTTCTCTCAGGAAACAGTGAGACATTCACAAAAAATGAAACAACCTTTCCTGATGATGGAGGCTTATGATGCACAATAACAGATATACAATAAAAAAATCACCGCCGATAATCGGTCTGGTGTTTCTGCTGCTGGTGACCAGTCTGCTGCCGGCCCAGACCTACACGACCGAGGTCACCATCGTGAATGGCGGCGCCGGTAGGATGACCGGCTTCCTTGCTCCGGCGATTCAGGGCGAGGATCGACAATCCGGCTCGATGACCGTGCTGGTTGGACAGCCCTTTGTATCGACCGGTGTCATGAGCGGTGGCGGATTGAAAACCGAACTGGGATTCTGGACTGCCCGTTTACGGAAGCCGGGGACTCCGGAATTGACGGCATCCTATGATATTTTCCCGGATAAGGTTAACCTGGACTGGTCCTATGATCCAAACATTTCCCCTGCAACGAAGCAGCATAATATTTACCGGGACAATGTTCTGATTTATGATAATTACCCGATAGATAAGTCCGACTACTCCGATGAATCCAATGATCTCAATGTGGGGACGGAGTACCGGTATAAACTGGTTGGCAAGAATGTGTTTGGCTTGTCCCCAATTCCGGCCGAGACGATTGGTAAAACCTCGACGTCGGGATTTATCTCTGGCAACATTACGTCCAAGCAGGGGACAAAAATTCCCAATGTTAAACTGGTCCTGACACCCAATTGGGGTTATTCCCTGTTTTTCGATGGCGCTGAAGATTATATGACAATTCCTGATGCCGATGAATTTGAACTGACCGATGACGGCCTGATGCCGGATGCGACCCTGGAGTTCTGGGTTCGTCCACTGACAGTTGCGAATCAGGTTTTGATTTCCAAGGGAGCGCTCTGGAATCTGAATCTGAAAGATGTCGGTGGATATTTGAAACTGGCGTTTACGTTTAATAGTACACAAAAATTTCAGACCGATAATTCAATCAATACGAATGCCTGGACCCATATCGCAATAGTGAAAACCGAAGGCTCAATATCCGTATTTCTAAACGGAGAGCTGGCAACGATTAATGGCGGTCAATCGGTAGTTGTAATAGGCGGAAGTGGTTCGAATGCCGATATTCTGACATTTGGAAAAGACGCATCGGGCAATTATTTCCGGGGGAATATCGATGATTTCAGAATGTGGGATATTGCCCGGACAACAGCGGAGATTGCCAGAGATTATAATCGGTATCTATACTACCGGACCGGTGAAACAATCAATTATCCTCACATAACCATTAATATGAATTTCGATTTCGGTTCGGGTTCAACGGTGACCAATGTGGTCGATCAGGATTACAATGGAACCCTTTATGGTGTCAGTGCGGATACCTGGTCTGAGACAAAATCACTGGCATACGCGACGGCCTATACCGATGCCAACGGGTATTATGCAATGCCAAATATTAACTATGGCGGCAGCGGGACCCTGTTTCGTTTGACGCCAACGAAACCGTATCATGAGTTCAATGTGAACTTTCTGGATATTTCCCTGAATGAAAATAATCCGACAGCACTGAATCAGAACTTCACCGTTGAGAATCTGATGAGCATTACCGGCTATGTCTATTTTAAGACCGAAAATACAAATGGTGTGCAGTGCGGCGAAGAGGGCGTCCAGATAAAAGTGAATGGAGATATCCGGACAAACACCAATGCTGATGGGTTCTATCGTGTGGAAGTCGAGCCGGGCGCGGATGTTGTCATCCTGCCGGAAAGAAACTCACGTGTAATTACAGACTTTGATCCGTATCAACTATCATTTACAAATGTTGTTACCGACAAGACCGCTAATTTTATCGACAAAAAAACCCGAAATTTACGTGGAAGTGTTACAGGAGGCAGTTGTGGATATCCGTTAGGGCCGTACGGTATCGCTACCGTTGAACTGAAGCCGGCGAGTAACAAGTTTATCAAGACGGTAACAGCCGACGCCGCCGGGAATTTTGTTTTTCCTAATCTGCCGCCCCAGGCGTACCAAATCTCTGTCACAATAAATATAGGTTATGATAGTTGGACACAAGCGATGAGTGACTTTTTTAAAGGGGCTGGAAAAACCATCAATACGGAAAATTCCTACTCCATTGCGGATTCCGCCTGGATTGGAGAAGACGATACACTGGATTTTGTCTATCGTTCACCGGTTCTGGCGCGCATCGATGGATTCAAAAGACATATCATCTGGAATCCGGTAACACAGAATAACATCACGAACAACTATTTTAACCAGAATCAGCCCGACAGTCTTGAGTTTTTTGTCTATGAACAATACTATAATGGAGCGGAATGTCCGGTTGATTCCGGTGTGTTTCAGATTTTCGACAATATCAGTGACCGCTGGTCAGAAAGCTCCGAAGATACGGTGGAAGTCAGCTTTGGTCATGATGGAAACTACCGCTATGGCGTCATGCCCGGCAAACCCAATATCAGCGATGCGGGCTCACGGCCATACCATAAAAAGATTGAAATCAGAGCGAAAGATATGCTCGGCCGAACCGCTCCGGCGGTGGAATATGCAGTAGTTCTGGGGAATGTTCCCCAGCAAATGGATTTTACGACCGTGGCACCGGATATTCCCTATCTTATTCTGCGGCGTCCGCCCGGAGATCAGAGTTTTGCGGAATTTTCCAGCAGTCAGACCCAGTCCACCGAGTTTCAGATTGACGTTGGCATGGCTCTCGGTCAGGAACGGGAAGTGAAGGCCAGCCTTGGTACCAAATTTACGACGGTGGTAGGTTTTGGGGTATCGACAGAATTGTCTGTTGAGGCTAAATACGAAATGACCGCAGGATTATCCTCAACATTTTCGCTATCCAGTTCCAATTCCCAGCAAATCAGCGTCACAACCCAAAGTACGTACCAGACCGGCACCGGCGTGGATGTAGCCGGCAACCATGGTGATCTCGACCTTTTCGTTGGTGGCGCACTGAACCTGTTGTATGGCAAAACCTATGTATTCAGTATCCAACAGGATGCAGATAAATATATCTATAAATTAGATACGGAAATCATGTTTGTGCCTGATGGTTTCGCGACGACATTTATCTACACCCGGAAATATATTGAAGAAATTTTGCTGCCGGAGTTAGCGATGCTATCAGAAGCGGATTCGACGAAACTCGAAGATATTTCCCGCTGGAACCAAGTTCTGGCCAGGGAAGATTCCCTGCGCTGGCTGACCCAGGATACCGTGAATTACAGTTTTGAAGGTGGCGCTGGAGCATATTCCCAGTCCCGCACGTCGGAAGTAACTGACAGTCATACGCTGAATGTTGGACTGGATATCAATGCCAGTTTTGCCAAAGAAATCGGATTTGAGATCAACGAGGGATTTGGACTTTCTACATCAACGAAATATAACTTTGGCTTCAAGATGGGGCGTAGTTCAACATCGACCCAGACTGTTTCAAACAGCTCTTCTTTTTCACTGGACGATGATGATTTCGGTGATGACTACAGTGTTAGTGTCGGCAGCGACCCGGTTTACGGGACACCGGTGTTTCATGTTATTGCCGGACATTCCTCCTGTCCTTATGAAGAGTGGATGAATGAGCTGGGTGAAGTGGTGACCATTCCTCGGGATGTTCCTTATATGGAATGGGATGGACTTAGTGTCATGGATAATGTTCTTTCCACCGATCCGGCGGAATTTTCTGTGCTGTTGAGAAATGATAATGACGAAGGACGGACCTATTTTCTATCATTGGTTCAGTCATCCAATCCTAATGGTGCTTTGATCGAGATCAACGGACAGATTTATGTGGAGCCGATTCCTTATATGCTCGATTCCCTCGATGGAGAATATGCCCAGATCAGAGTCTGGCGCGGGCCGGGAGATCATTATGAGTACCCGAATCTCCGGGTAAAATTCGCTCCTGAATGCGAATCCAATTATGCGGGAGTAACGACCGGTTTTACGCTCCCTTTTACGGTGAATTTTGCCAGACCTTGCACGGAAGCGGAAGTTTACGAACCGGGCAACAACTGGGTGTTGAATATTGCCAATCAAGACACGCTGGATATTGTTGCGACGGGCTATGATCTGAATCAGAGTTATTTTGAAGCGCTGCATTTACAGTATCGGGCACTGGGCGGCGATCAGTGGTACACTATCGACGATGCCACGCTGAATGCTGATACATTGCGTACGTATAATCAGGTCGCGTCCGTCATGCGCTGGCCACTGCCAGATGGATTTACAGATGGGATTTATGATATCCGGCTGAGATCGATGTGTCTGGACAGCCTGCTGACCAATGAAATGCCGGCGTTGCGGGGAACCATTGACCGTCAAAAACCAAAGACCTTAGGTGCTCCGGAGCCGGTGGACGAAGTTCTGAACATGAACGATGAGATTGCAATCAATTTCACCGAAAAGATCAACCCGGCAACGGTTTCCGGCAGTAATGTGATTCTGTTTGACGGGCAGGCTGGCGGCCGGATTACAGACCTTGAAGTCACGGTTTCGGAAGAACGTCTGGTGATTACGCCGCAAATTCAGAATCGCTTCATTGAAAATCATTTTATGACGGCAACGCTGTTCGATTATCAGGATATGTATGGCAATCCCGGCGATACGATCACCTGGGATTTTCAGGTAAACCGGAACCCGATTTCCTGGAATGTACCGACAATTAATTTAATTGCATTTATAGGTGATGATAATAATTTTGAAACGACGCTGAATAATATCGGCGCCAATGCCCGTCAGTTTGAATTGATCGACCTGCCGGAATGGCTGATTCCTTCGACAACAATCGGTGAAATCAATCCGGGCGGCTCCTTTAAAATTCAGTTTCAGATTGACGAAAATCTGAATGTTGGCGAGTATGAGAATGTTATATATGCGGAAACGCCCGACGGTCTCGAACCGCTGCGGATCAATCTGGTCAATATGTGTCCCTATCCCTATTGGTCAGTGGTTCCCAACGATTTTCAATATTCCATGAATGTCACCGCCCGCTTATTTGTAAAAGGCACCAAATCCGAGGATAAATATGACCGGATCGGCGCCTTTATCAATGGCGAATGCCGGGGACTGGCCAATGTGGTACATAATGAAAATCTGGATGAATATCTGGCCCATCTGACGATCTACAGCAACCAGTTCAGCGGTGAAATTGTTGAATTCCATATATGGGACCGGACGGAGTGTGTGGAATACTGGGGTCTGGACACGACCCTGATTTTTGTGGAGAATGCCATCGCCGGGACACCGACAAATCCGTTGGAATTGAATGCTAATGGCGCCCGGGCTCAGGAAATCGAAATGCGGAAAGGATTTTCCTGGTTTTCTCTGAATCTGGAGAGCACTGATGCCAATAATCTGAATAAGGTTTTTGAGGATTTCAGGGTTGCGGATGGCGACCGGATCATTAGTCAGACAGCCTATGCCCAGTACTCCGGAACTGGGAAAACATGGACAGGCCCGTTAGCTGAAACCGGTTTAGAACTTGGTAAAATGTATATCTGCGATGTTGATACAGCCAATGATCTGGATTATATCGGCTTTAAAATATGGCCGGACACAGTTGACATATTTCTCAACAGCGGCTGGAACTGGCTGGGCTATCTGCCCAATGAACGCATCAATGTCAATGAAGCATTGTACAGCATGTCAAACACTCCCGATGATCTCATAAAGGACCAGTTTGGCTACGCCCAGTTTGTGGAAACCTACGGCTGGATCGGCAGCTTGCAATGGATGATTCCGGGCCGGGGATACAAGATCAACATTGCCTCAAAAGATACCTTGACCTATCCGTCGGATGAGAATAAAAGCCTCGGCTCACTGTTCCTGGCCAAAACCGACTCCCGGTCAGAAACGCAATTGCCGGAAATTTCATGGGAAGCTGATGCCTATAAATATGCAAACAGCATGACCATTACCGGTTTGATTGACAGCGATACTCTCGGAATCAACGATCCGGCGGATGTGGTAATTGCTAAAGTTGCTAAGGAAATTCGCGGGGTTGCCCGGCCGGTCTATGTGCCGCAATTGGATGCCTACCGGGTTTTCCTGATGATTTACGGTGATCAGACAGAAGCTGTTGAATTTGATATATACGATCAGGATAAGGATATTCTCTATCACAGTAACGAGTTTGTATCCTTTGAAGTCAATCTGGCAAAAGGCAATCCGAATGATCCGATGATCTTTACCAAGGCACCGCTTCGCCCGGGTGACAAAGGTTATATTCCGGAAATCTACAGTCTGAGCCAGAACTTCCCGAATCCCTTTAATCCGACGACGAAATTCGGTTTTGGACTACCGGAAGACTCGGACGTACGCATCCGGATCTATAATATTCTCGGTCAGGAAGTGAAAACCCTGGTTCACGATCATCTGCCGGCGGGATATCGCTTCATTCTCTGGAACGGAAAAGACAATTATGGCCGGAATGTGACTTCGGGAGTATATATTGCAGTGATGGAAAGCAAAGACTTTCGCCAGGTGCGTAAAATGGTGTTAATGAAATAATGAAAGTATATTTTCGATTGTTGTGTGTGATTCTTGGGCTGGGATTTCTGACTCCGGCCCAAGTTCCTTCCACCTGGTCGGTCAATCCTCCGGACTTTGAGCATGTCATGACCGTGACGGCGATCTTAAAGGTCAATAATCAGATTGCCAATGAAAACACCAATGTCATCGCTGCGTTTGTGGGTGGAGAATGCCGGGGTGCTGATACTTCTATTGCTGTCAACGGGCAACAGATGTACTTTTTAATGATTCATGGTGATACGAATGGTGAAACCGTTACATTTAAAACGTATTATGCCCCCCTGGATACTGTCCTGAACAATAGTGGTTCGCTGGTCTTTGACGGATACGCAGTCTATGGGACACCGGATAATCCCTATGAGCTCACAGCCACATATACAATTGTTAGAATTGGACCGGAGAATGTTCCCGTCGAAAAGACATTTAAGCTGAGTCAGAATTACCCGAATCCTTTTAATTCATCAACAACTATTCGTTACAAAATCGGCGAACCGGGAATTGTCAATCTGGCGGTATATGATCTCAATGGAAATGAAATTGATGTACCGGTCAATACATTTCAATCCGTGGGCGATTATCGTGTCGATTGGCATGGTGACGATATCAGTAGCGGCAACTATTTTTTCGTACTGACCCAGAATAATAAAACCCTGACTAAATCCTGCATCTATTTAAAATAACGTTCGATTTGAACTCTTAGAAATAGAAGATAAATTCTACCTATATAATTACCGGACAGCAACCGGCTAATATATTTAGTTCTGGTACCGTTTTAACTGTTTTTTTTATTTAGGGTGATTAAATTTGGACACGTGTCTTGACAACATCAATCAAGAGGGGAAAACCATGGAGCAAACCGGGATTCAAGCTCAATTAAAACAGATGCAACAGCGTTTTGAAGGCGATATCTTTATCGATGAAACAACACGCCTGATGTACGCAACCGACGCATCGGCGTATCGTGAAAAACCACTGGCCGTGACCCGCCCGAAAACTGCGGACGACATTAAACTGCTGATCGATTTCGCTGCCCGAAACAATACATCCCTGATTCCCAGAGCCGCCGGAACATCGCTGGCGGGACAGGTTGTCGGAAGCGGAATTGTGGTCGATATTTCCAAATACATGAATAAGAT
>JAHJGX010000131.1 GCA_018824205.1 bacterium | reverse complement strand
CTGCAGACACTTACCCAATACAGTAACTGTATTATTCCCATACGTTAAGTTTCCATGCACTTCGCCATTTGCAGATAAAGTAGATACATTATCCAAATTGTCTTCAAAGTGCATTAAAAGCATCGTGTTAGCATCGACAGTATAGGGACCGCCAACCTGTTCCTGGGCATATAGAATACCCACTGACAAAATCACCACTAAGAAAAAGAAACTTAGTGGATTCTTCTTCAAATTAATTAACAAGTTCATTTTTTTTCTCCTTAATCTTTGATTATCAAAATTGAACAATAAATTCTCGTTAATATCGCCGCCTCCTTTCCATACTTCCTTTAATAGATCGTTTTCTTCTTTGCCCAATAAACTCTTTATTCGATTTCACAAACTTTTATACCCCTTTATATGTTTTCGGTATTTCTTCTTAATAAATTCCCTAAACATTTTCAAAACAGGGGTGGCCCCACAGCGTAAGCCACACTACAATTGAGATTCTGTAAAAGATCCATTCGAGATAATATTGCAAACGTCACCGCACACGTTTGCGAATATAGCACACATTCTAAATATTGTCAAGAAAATATTGGTAAAGTGCACAAGGAATACTCAGTCTAATTTAGCGAAGAAGTATTTTTAATAGTTATCCTCATTTCAAACTTTATTTATTTAACAATTGGCTTTTTCTATTTTCTAAGACATCCATCTCTAAAAATAATTCTTCCAGCCGGCTCATTATTCAAATTCCACAATGACGGATGTACTTACAAACTTTTGCCCCGATCTATGAAAAGGCACTTCAAGTTGCAGGATACCTTTATCGCTAAGACTTTTTATTTGCGCCCCTTCTGCCGATTTTACAAACTGATCAAATATCATCATTTCAAATATACCGGCCGAACCTGATTTTCCCTGCAGTGTAACCTGGTATTTTTTTCCATCTAAATTAGCATCGATTATCCGATAACCTTTCGAAGAATCACCCGGCGCGGGTTGAGGCATTAACGGAAGCATGCCAACGCCACTATGGTGATGTAAAACAATCTCTACCTTATCTTTCAGAAGAAACGATATTGGTTCTGCCGGTAATCCGCGTTTCGTATGAGAACATACTTCAATTATTTTACCGTTTAATTTTGCTTCGTCAATAATCATACCTGTAGCAATTTCAGGCGTGAAATTAATTAATATTTTTGGTCCTCCTGTCAACTTAAATTCATATTGAGTGCTGGTTTTAGTTCGCTCCATCTGCAATTGGAACACAGTTTTGTCAACATGCAGATTATTAATTGTTACTTTATTCCAATGTAAGGGAAAACGTGGACTTAGCTCTGCAGATTTCGCCGGAGCATCAGGTTTCCATCCAATCATACCGGTAATCGCCGGGTGCAGAATATTGGTTTCCGACCAACATTGATGCGGGCAAACTCCCGAAGGTTTATAGACAGCGCCGTCCAAAACTTCTTCGACATAGCCCAGCGCCCAATCATTTTTAATATTGAGGTTGTTCATTATGTGCATAAAACCTTGAGTCGAATTGCCGTACTGGTATTCAGCCAGCGCCGTCCAGCCGGTAAATAGAGGCCAGACGCTGCCGTAATGATATCCGCTTGGGTTAAAAAGCGGTGATTCCGAACTCAGGATGCGAACACCCCAATCAGACGAAAAACCATTTCCGGCATAGTCATCTAATACAAACTCAACTTTCTCGTCATCTAAGAGACCATAATACATTACAACTGCCGGGAGCACAGTCTTTTCAGGATTGAATTTACCGTCTGAAAATTTACCATAATTGAAAAACCGGGTTGAGTCATTCCAGAAATCCGTATTCAGGATTTTTACGACCTGAGCGGCATCGCTCAAATATTTTTCACTAAGTTGTTCTTTCTCAAGTTGTGAGGCAATATAAGCTGCGTCTTTTAATGCTTGTGCCCATAAACCGGATAGATAAAAGGTGCTGTTTGCACCCCAGAGTTTTCCTCCCTCAACCCAGCCGTGACCGACATTCGTGTTTTCAATTAACAGGTCGCCGTCAGTGTCTGTTGAGTAGAGAAAATCCATGGCTTTTTTTATATGTTGCCAACTCTCTGTAATAAAATCAATATCTCCTGAAGCTCGTAAATAATGAGCGGCAAGAATTATATACAGTGGAGTAGCATCTGCCGCATCAAAATGTACAACTCCACTTGTGGAAATTTCGTGAAATATTTTTCCGGAAATATCCTGAAACTTCTGTAAAAATTCCAACTGTTTCTTCACTAACTGAAAATCACCGTAATCGTCAATAGCGAAACATGACCATTCCGAATCTCTGCCAAAATACCACCCGTAACCGGGACGTCCATTAATCTTGTGTCCGCCGTCCCAGCCCCTTTCAGTAGTAGAAAATCCAGCAACTAAGGCTGTTCCAAGAGCTGGCGTTTTAACAAAAAAACGGTCTGTGCCCACTAAAGCCCATTTCCACAATTTGTTAAATTCTTCATCGGGAGACTCAATTGTCAATTTTGTTTCTAACAAGTTCCGATAATATTCAGTAAGGGTAGAATATACTTTCTTCGGATGGCTTAATAAATATCGGTAATCATTTAAAGCATTCTCTTTTCCTTCATTAGTCCCTACAATTGCCATATTCAAGACATAATTATTCTTAGCGGTCAAATCATATAAGCAAGCATGATAAACCTGGTTCAGATCTGTTTTGACTTTAGTGAATTTATTTGACTCCCACGTAATATCGCCATATTGTCCCGATATGTGCTGATTCGGTTCAAGATCAGCGCCAATGATGCAATAAAAATCACCACTTACATCTTTTACATGTAGCGCATTTAATCCTTCATCATATCCATAATAGAGATCACCTGGAGCATTTTCAGAATATGGCCACATCCATCGTAATTCACTACGGAACTTTATCATTAATTTTATCGGTTTGGATATATTCGCCTCATAGTGAACAATTGCACCTGCTCTTGATAATGAAGGATAGATTAGCTCTTTCAATTTGCCATATTCAGTCTGGTAGATTCGGGTAAGCGATTCCGGTCGAATTTCAATTTTTACAGGTAGATCATTTAACCAGAAAACCCTATTCTCGATAACAACGCCTGTCTGGAAATCGCGTAGTACTCTGAAAGGATGAACCCACAATTCGTCAATACCACCATTTTCTTTTCCCATAACTAAGGCGCGCCGACCCGCAAGATCAAAGAAGTTATTCCGGGGATTATTGTTTTTGAAAATCAACTCGGTTTCGGGTAGATTTTTTAGCAGTTTTTCATCGGATTTTTTCAGTGAATTTGTTGAAATGTTAAATTCTCTGGGCTTATTATCATACTTTTGCCAGTATGTTATTGGCTCTTTTATATTTTTACCGACAAGATAAAGCAGCGAATTTTCTATGAATTTTTCTAAATGAAGTTTCAGGCGATTACCTTTGCTAAAATAAATGAACGTCCCTACCGACAGAATTTTACCATTTCGCTCCTGATATTCTACCATTAATCGATCGTTTTCATTCACGGTAACAAATGATTTTCCGGTTGCAACCACTTTACCTGATTGAGGGAAATCGTCGTCAAAGTAACCAATTATAGGTAATTCCTGGTTTTCATAAGAATCCCAAATGAAACCACCTCCAAAAAGATCATTAAAAACCGGATGGCCCCTATAACTCTGTAATCCTCTTTCATCAAATAATCCATTATCTTTAATGTGTACGGTTCGAATCTTTGGTTTATGTGGTTCTATTCCTAATGCAGATGGGAGGAGTGCAGCAAAATCTGATAGAAATAATTTCCCACCATTTTCATAATATTTTTTCAGTTCTGTCAGTTCTGTTAAATGTGTTGACCATTTATCATAAACATGCTGATCAGGTATGTGCACCCACGCTGCATCCACATCCTTTATTTTCTCCGGTTCCCGGCTGATATTAATCACTTTAATATTGAAGAGCTTGTGATCACTTATCCAATCGACAACTGCGCTATCTTCAACTGATAGCTGGTCTGAAATTGTAATATAGCCAATAGTGGTTTTTGACTTATTTGAGCTATGGCATGTACTGAGGAATAAAACAGTGAAAATTGATAACGATATATATTTAAGTAATTCCAAATTGGTCTTCTGAAATATAAATTTCATCTTCTTTTTAAATTATTCTTCCCACAAATTTAAATTCGTGTTTTCCAGGAGGTATGTTTTTTTCGAATTGCTTTTTACCGTTATTAAGCGATAAAAAAAATTCTTTTGATGTTTTTACCGAGATTTGGATCTCGTCTTCAAGGCTGATACGTTCCGCCGCAATTAGTTCAATATATGAATCACCAAATTTTAGATTGCGAAGCCCTACGCTTTCAGTCGTGAGTAATTCCCAATTGATTTTATTATGCGGGACATCCAGTTTAATTCCAATATAAAATTCAATTAGCTGTGCAATTGGACCTAATGCAGACCAACCAACAAAATCAGGTTTAGCCCATGGTTTTCCGGGTTTGACATATTCCGGCGAATAATTTTCCCAAACTGTACCGGTATCTTGAAAGATAAGGGATATATTATTTAGGTGATTCATTACTATTTCCCTTGCCAGTTTATGTCTATTATTAGCCTCCAATCCTTTGACTACCATATGATTGGTCGGCGCCCAGACGCTTCCGCGCCAGTATTGACCTTCCGGCGCATATTTTTCTTCGTCGGCGGAAGTTGTGGGTACGCGATGCGGTCGGTTGAAGGAATTCGCATCATTCAAATGCTTTACCAGCCCGTCTATATGCTCCTTCTCACAGATACGTCCCCACATAGGCCAGAAAGAAGCGATTGTTTTAACTTTCATAAATGAACCGTCTTTTTCCAGATCCCAGTAAAATTGATCCTCCTTACACCACATTTCCCGGTTTACCAGTTCCTTAATTTCCGCATGCAAACCCTGAAACTCTTGAAAAATTTTACTTTCTCCTAATTGCTCCGCAATTTTTGCTAAATAGTAGGCAGCCAGCGCCTCGTTTGCATCGTAATCCACCCAGCTATAAGGCGGATAGAATTTATCGGCTTTGGAGCGGGGAGAATTGTCCATGCCGCTGCTCCAACCGGACCAGTAATAATGTCCGTTGGAATGCCTTCGATTCATTTTTATCCAGTTGGAATATTTTTTTAGAATCGGTAAAACTATCGGCAGGCGTGAAGCATCCCCGGTGATAAGAAAATATTCATATTCGATCCACGCAAAAAGATTGTTCCGTGTAAACCAGGGTGAATCTATCGGTTGATCATCGGTGCCGTCGTTTTTACGAATTACCCCGGAAATTGCGCCGTTAGAATGCTGTTTTCGATAAAAATTATCTAAACTTTCAATATTGGGCAGTGCTCCCTGAGAATATTTTGCCCAGGCAACCGAAAAGCATGTGTCCCATTGAAATATTCTATTATCAAATGCGGCATCAATATACCAGTCAACGAAGCCATTCTCTTTTGTGCCTAATTCAGATTTTCGCAAACCAATTTTCCAGCATTTCCTGTATATCTCAATAAGGTCTGGCCGGGATGGAATTAGAGGTTCGGGTACCTTTTTCAGTAGCTCATCTACTCCAACAGACTTGGGGATTTGATCATCGTTAATTTTTGACGAAGGTTTGGAGACCGCCTTTAATATTACATGTGGCGCTAAAATTAATAGTGGGCTTTTCAGTAAAAACTCCCTGCGTTTGATATTGATTTTTTTTACTACTGATTTTCTCGGCTTTCCACTTTGCATCGTATCCGGTCCTATTTTCCTTATTTAACGAGAAGAAGCTTCTTTGATAAACATATTCCGTCATTTTGCAATTGACAAATATAGATACCGCTGGATAAATAATGTCCCGAAGCGTCCGTCCCGTCCCATTTTAAATTATATTTGCCTTGCTCCAAGCCATTATTACAGATTACACTAATCTCTTTGCCAATTAAATTATAGATACAGAGTTTGACTCTTCCCAGTTTAAATATTTCAAATTCAAAATTGGTCTGTGTATTAAATGGATTTGGATAATTGCATAGTGTAAGTCGCTGTGGAAGATATTTTTCTTCGTTTGCAACTGTTTCAATTATTTCCGAAGGCATCGGCACAATAAAAGGGTCGCCGTTAAATGTTAGTCCGTAATACCAATGGCATGTTTCATCATCGAAGCCATTTTTACCGACATATTGGTATGTTTTCAAAAAGGCTTTTCCGAAAGAAATTCCCTCTGCCAAACTCTTATAGAAATAGGGAAATTCCAGCATCCCGCCGCTATGCGTTGAACCAAACGAGTTTATTCCGCTTTCAGTTAGAAGTGCGTAAACACCGCCACAATAATTATCGTCAGTGTAGCGACTGTTACCACAGGCAAAAAGTACGTAAAAATTAGCATTGGCATGCGCCGGTACTATTTCATAATTATAGAACCACTCTATAAGATTGCCATTTTCGATTTTAAAGCTATGTCCCCCCGACCAGGAATGTGCCCACAGGTGAATTAAACTGTAATTTTCATCTAATTGATTTTTGTAGTTTACAGCGCTTGTTTGATTAATATCGTAAATCGATATATATTCACTATACATTTGACTTATATTTTCAGTAGCGATATCATTTCCCCACTCATACCAGTCATCATCCGGAAAAGCCAGGGCCTTGAATTCTTGTCGAATATTACCCGTATCTTCCCTGTAGTGATGACATTTTTCAAGATAGAAATTTATTACTTCCGCCGGTTCACCCATCCCTGGTGTTGGAGTAATACGTCCTACTATTATTTCCGGAATTTTATTTGTACGGGGATAATCTTGTAGATGTGTATCATAAATTTCATCGGTTCCTGGTACTAATTTACCACCGGAAAGCATCGTATAATTATCCTGCCAGGTTCCATCAAGATCCATGTAATATAAATCTACAGGAAATTCCTGCCAGTCATATTCTCCTTCATCGTTTAATTTGGAATACTGAAACCATGGCACTGGAAAATCGCCAATAAGCAAGGCTCCCTCCAGGTTTTTTATAGACTTTAAGGAATTACGTAATGAGGTGTGATTAGCAAACGATGCTGAATAAATTATGACTTCTGCTCCTTCTTCTTCCCAATCAGCCGCCAATTCATGTAGCTTGTTTTGAATATTGTTGTATAGACCGGGCTGAACATAAATCACTCGTTTATTATACAGTATCTCTTCATAAACTTCCTGAGAATGTCCACTTATTAAACCACTATTCAGATCCTTTGCAAAAACAATATATCCATAAACATCGTCTTCCATGCAGGTACTGTCTATATAAACTGAATCAATAATATCTTCCGCAATTTTATCATATTGAAAACGGGCAAGATTGGTAATCAATGTATCATTCAGACTGCGCCGGTATATAGTATAACTCACTCCGCTTTCTTGTGTCCAGGACAAGATTCGTGGCGAATCTGTTTTATCGAGTTTTAACCCGATTGGCGGTAGCGGGACATCAACCGGATTCAGCGTAATTGTATTCGGCCAAATAAAAGGAAAAGGCAGATCCGGAATATCACTTGCCCACTCTCCCCGTTCTACACCATCTCCATATGTTCCATAATATGTGAAAACGATTCGAAAGGAATCCCCGACTGCGATTTCAGGTTCGTTAAAATTACCTAATTCAATACCATACCAACCTTTTCCACTTATATTCGGGTCTCCCATACACCATCGGGGAGATTGATCGGTCAGAATTTTACTATCTCTTCCATTAAGATAAACTACAAAGCCCGTTTTGGGGGGCAGCTCTGTACAATCAGCGCCATTGTAGTGACGAATATAACCGAATATATAGGCATAATCCTCACCAAATTCAAATGAATCTGATTGCATAGCCTTTATCGAGGGACTATGGTACTTCAATTCATAATCATAAAAGCCCTTAGCGCCTTTCTCCCAGCGATCTTTCCATTCTTTGAAGGTGGACGGTCCCCGCCCATCGGGATCGGTCCATCTCGTTCTGACTATAGGACTTTTTGATTCTTGAGCAAAAATTGTGATAAACGCTAATAGATTGAAAAATATCAGGAATAAAATTACTCGGGATTTATTTGAATCTATTGGATTAGACCTCACTTTGAATTCCTTGAATTTTATTGTATTAATTATTCTACAGCTCTGCATTTATATGGATTGACCCAACAGGTCGAATACATAAAATTTCTATAGACTTTTTACCAAAAATATTTTTAATCATTTTCAGATAGCCATCTAATATCTCATCAGGCATAAAAACCTGTATAGTTCCGGCAAAGCCCCCGCCATGAACTCTACACGCCCCTTTTCTTCCTGAATTCTTTAAATAATTTTCCGTTAGCGCAAGCGCTAATGTGATGCCTTGCTCAGACGGATTTTTTATTGTGAAACAATTTTGCAGCCATTTGCAAGATGAATTCCCTGACTCGTTGACTAAATCGAGGAAAGTACCGAAATCGCCTTTTTCAAGCGCTTCGACCTGATCTAAAACCCTTTGATTGTCTCCTAAGAAATGCAAAGACCTTAAAATGGCTCGATCCCCGACTTTTAGTCTGAGTTGCCGTATTTTTACAATCAGATCGTTATGAGTTATATTCCTACAAACTTCCCTCCCAAGTTCACGCGCCACCGATTTCATTTCCCCTGGAATTGATGCATAATCTTCAGTCTGATCAGCATGATTTCCGCCTGTATCTACTACTAAAATATTGTAATTCTGAGTATTAATGTTAAAATCCACCTTCGTAACAATGGGATTTTCAGAATCTCTGAAATCAATTGAGATAATACCCCCCACTGCAATGGTCAATTGATCCATTAATCCACAGGGTTTGTTGAAGTAATTGTTCTCGGCATATTGCCCGATTAATGCTATTTCCTTTTTACTGACCCGGCCTTCATTGTAAAGGTGATTCATAATAGTTCCAATTAGAACCTCAATAGAAGCAGATGAGCTTAAACCGGAACCTACCATCACATTGCTGGAAATACAGGCATTGAATCCACCAGTATTATAACCCAATTCTTTTAATCGTGCCGCTATTCCTCGTATAAGAGCTGTTGTCGTTTCCTCTTCTTTCTTCTTTGGTTCAAGATCATCTAATACCACCTTGAATGGAT
>JAHJGX010000130.1 GCA_018824205.1 bacterium | reverse complement strand
GACCTTTTCCACGGCATCCAGGGATTTGGTAACGTCACCGGGCGCCAGCCTGATTAAGATATGATTAAAATATTTCGGATAGCCGAAAAGCGCCAGTGGTTCAATGCCGTTATGGACCGACTTAAAATGGAAATTCTTCATGACGCCTACGATAGTGCCTTCCACACCAATAAACTTTATTGTTTCATTAACTATCGGATCCTTGCCGATTATTTTTGCCAGCGTTTCATTAATCATAAACACATTTACATCTTCGTCTGAAACATCGTTAGGATAGTCCCGCGAAAACGCCCGGCCTTCAAGCATATCAATCTGCATGGTTTCGATATAATCAACATCCACGGAGCTCATACCAACGACTATATCCATTTCCGGATCTTTCCCATCCCATTGAATTCCGCCGGCATTGCTGCCGATATTGGTGGGCCGATGGGAGGAGGCAGTGACATTTAGTACTTCAGAAATTGGAACTAATTCCTGCTTTAAAGTCTGGTAACTGTTTTTAACATCGCCCTGCATGCTGATGGCAATTACATGTTCCTGGTCAAACCCCAGGTCTTTGGAGCGCATGAAATGGAGTTGCTTGTAAATTACCAGTGTGCCGATGATCAGTATAACCGAAAGACTGAACTGAATAATGACCAGAATGCGGCGAAGCAGCTGACTGCGACCGCCGGTCAGATTGCCTTTCAACACCGTTACCGGCTTGAAACCCGACAGAAAAAGCGCCGGATAACTGCCGGATACAAGCCCGGTAATGACCGTAATAAGCAGAAGTCCGATAATGAATTGCCCATTAAATAATGCCTTTGATAGAATCTCTTTTCCGGCAATCGTATTAAAGACCGGCAGCAGAAGTACTACAAAGAGAATTGATATCAATACTGCGAATAATGATAATAAAATTGATTCTCCAATGAATTGAAAAATCAGGTTTTTGCGGAATGCGCCGACAACCTTTCGCATCCCGATTTCCCGGGCGCGGTTGGCTGAACGTGCGGTCGCCAGATTCATGAAGTTGATGCAGGCGATCAGCAGGATAAATCCGGCTATGATGGAAAAAATATAAACGAATTTGATTGCCACCGGGTTATGATCGAAACCGAAAAAGCCGTAAAGGTGAATCCGGGTCAGCGGATCTACCATGAATATATTCGTATTTTTTTCTTTATGGTTATTGACAACGGTGGTGATTTTATTATTTACGTCGGTAATATTTGCGTTTTCCTGGAGTAAGACAAAGGACAGGATATTGTTGCTGCCCCAGCTTTCATTATATTCTCCCAACTCTTTTGTCAATTCCAGGTGAACCAGTATCTCCGGTTTTAAAATACTATTGCTTGGCGCTTTCTTAAGAACACCGGTAACGGTCAAATTGTATTGACTGTCATATATGAGCGTTTTTCCGACAGGGTTTTCATTGCCGAAATATTTATCGGCGGTTTTTTCATCAATTACGATTGAATACTTTTCATTCATGACCGCATGACGGTCGCCTCTCAGCAGCGGGTAGTCGAACATTGTAAAAAAGGCCGGATCAACGGCCTGAACATTACTCTCTACAAATGCTTTTTCACCATAGCGGAGCGAGCGACTGCCGCAATTTGCATAGCGAGTTGCGTCAATAATTTCCGGGACTTCATCCCTCCAGACCGGTGCACAGGGATAGGGAGTAACATTGACATGGTACAGGCGGCCGCTGTAATTCTGTTCCTGTTCGATACGGTAAATATTTGCGGCCTGCTCATGAAATTTATCATAACTCAATTCGTCCTGGACCCACAACAATATCAGGAGGCAGCAAGTCAGGCCGATGGCCAGACCGAAAATATTGATAAATGAATAGCCTTTGTGGCGCTGGATGTTCCGTAACGCGATTTTCAGATAATTTTTAAACATTAATCAATCCTGTTTGAATTATTTTGCATGGCAATAAGACCAAAGGATTGTAAAAAGGGTTGTCGGATGGAATTCATCAGAACGCCTCTAAAACAATAAGTGATAAACTGAAGTAATCAATATTTTCTAAAAAAAAATAGCACTAGTTTTTCAATGCGCCCGCGGCTATCCATTTGGCGAACTTTTCAAGTTCCTGATCGGTCCACTTTGGGATTCCTGAACCGGGCGGCGGCATTACAATTTTTTCATCACTTAGCGGATAGCTTTGCTCACAAATCTTATACAGACTGCTTTCGTCGGGATTGCCGGCAATGATGAATTTGCCGATTTTATTCGTAATGTCGTCGATATTTTCGTAATACACATTGTGTTCTGTGGCCGGGCTGTTCAGATTCTGGCGATTATGGCAGACACCGCATGATCGCTTGAACACCGGCATTAAGTCCTTTCCCAGTGAAATTACCGTCGCCAGTTTCTTCTGGGTTTCAGCCAGTTTCTCAGTGTCTTTGCTGGAACATCCAACGCTGGCGATGATTGTAAAAATGATAGCAAAAATAAATAACTGTCTGGACATAAGTGCCCCTCTTTTTGAGCTTATTAATAGTAATACCAGATTGTCCGGTAATCCCGGATATTTTCGCCGCGGGCAGCCAGTTCTTCCAGATAATCATATATTGGAACATCTACATAATTATAGGGCGGAATAACTTTGATATTTTTTTCCCAGGGATGAAATTCATACACCCGTGAACCGTCGGGTAAAATCATCACCAGCCGATGATCCTGCCATGCTCGCAGGTGATTTTTACCAAGTTTTGGGACATTAAAAACCGGTTCGTCGGTACGGTCGAGGCCCGGCAGCAGGCGGGCTTCTTCCTTGCGCTCCTGCAGAATCCTGGCGATGGGAACCATGTAGCGCTTGGTCTCTTCTTTGCCTTTCATGTTGAAAGTATAATAGGGATCGACTCCGATTGATTTTAGGTCACGACGCAGTTTGGCGGTCTCAAAGCGGCGGGAATTTTCCACCGTAAATACTTCCTGGTTATAAACGCTGATCCCGATTTTACGGATTTTTTGAACTGCTTCCATTGCTTCCGGCGTGATTTCGTAGGAATGTTCAAAGTGAGTAACAACCGCAATTTCCAGCTTCGGTGGATTATGGTACTTCGATAAAATTGCAGTGAGCCGATCTGTGATTCGCATCGGTAGAACGACCGGAGTTCGTGTCCCGATTCTGATGCGATAGATGTGTTTTTTCTTCGATAATATTTCTAAAATATTTTCGAGTTGAGAATCTTTCATAACGGCCGGATCGCCGCCGGTAATCAGTACATCACCGACGCTTTTATGTTCGTCGAACCAGTTGAGCGCTTCATTCAATACTTTTTTCGAAGCCATAGCTTTTGGTGCCAGAACCCTTTCAATTTCCCAGTTCCGCTGACAATATACGCAGATTTGCGAGCAGGTATTGAAAGGTTTCAGGATCGCAATTATTGGATAACGGCGGGTGATCAGATTGATCGGTGATGTATCGTGTTCGCCCATGAAATCAAATGCGGTTCTCCGATCACCGCGGTGTTTCACCATTTTATCCACATATTCTTTCGGGGGAATTACCTGGGCCCGAATGGCATGATCATACCCGATGGAGAGTTTACTGTCCATCAGGCTGAGGTAATAGGGAGTAATGCCGAAGGCAATTTTGTTTTTGACGGCTTTATCAATTGCTTCGATCTGCTCAGCGCTTAACTCAATCAGATCTTTGAGGGGTTTACTGTCCTGAATGATATGTTTCAGATGCCATTTATAATTATTCCAGTCTTCCGGCGTTCCATTGAAATAATGCAGAATTCTGGCCCGGTTTTCAACCCGCCTGGCGATGACTTCATCTTCGAAACCCGAGGGATATTTTTTCAGATATTTATTGACGCTGGACCCCAGTTCATCGAGAATTTCCGTGCGGGCAATGGCTGCTTTACGGCCTTTCATTTTCAGAAATTCGGGAATACCTTTTTTAACCTGTGAATCTTCCATGTAGATATTGGATTTTCCGGTCACTCCGCGAAACAGGTTAATAAACTCCATTATAAAACCGGGTGACACTTTTTCTTTTAGTTCATCGTGTCTGTTTCGGGCGAGTTTCCACAAGGTATCCAGAGCGGAAAATTCTGTTCGATGTTCATTGATTGGACCGATAATACTGCGAAACACCCGGACACATTCGCGAACGGTTGATTTTTCAAGAATATGTAAATCGTTATCAAGCGCGAAGACTTGGCGTTCCGATCTGTCCAGATAGTTGTAGAGCGCATCGCGAGCGGATTCCAGCGAGCTGGATGATTGAAGAATCTCAAATATTTCCGGGTTGGAATCCCACAAGCGCTGCAGATAGACTTCATAATCGACCTTAAAATGCGGCCTAAACAGACTCACTTCGTCAGTAAAAACATCATCTAAAAGCCGGGTACTGAGCCATTTTAATCTGGGGAAGGTCCGGCCTCTTTTCAGTAAAATCTTAGTCTTCTTTGAAACAGAGTTCATTATTATCTCCCTTGATTTATTATGGTCTTTTTTAGTATAAAAAATAATATCCACAAATGCAAACCTGGGGACTTTTCTTAGCTTATTAGTATGGTTTGATCTTAGAAGTAAGTGGACCGAAAAGGGATAAACGTTAAGAAACGGTTTTGATAATTTAAACCAAACATTAAAGAAGCAAAAATGGGAAAAGAGACCAGCTATTATTATCTGCAGATTACGATTGAAAACCGGGGCATTTGGGTATGATGATTGTTTGTCTGTCATAATTCCCGTTGGAACTTAATAATGTGGGACGTCCAGGGAATTTATAAAAAGAATCTTTTTCAAGATATCTAAATGAATTAATCTTTGTAATCTTGTCAAAAAATGGATGATGAAATTCAACATCTATTAATCTTTTATTAAATATTTTTAATTCACCAATAACAAATTCAAATCTTTCACTTTTTGGTTTAATAGTGATCATAATTTCTTTAATAGTATTTTGTCTTATAGAGTCGCTTATAAGTGAATAATCCGAATTTTTTTTAGTAATGTTTTTTATATCATTCTCAACTAACTGCCACTGAGAAAGTTGACACATAAAGGGCAATTGATATCGATCAAAATTTACTTTGAAATCCATTTTATACCAGTTATCATCGACCCCTGACAAAAGGTAAATAGAATAGCTTTCTATTCCTCTGATAAATAAACGATGGTAAAGAAAAGTAGAGTCATATTCGCATTGAATTGGAGTGCCAAATGTTTTTTTCCATGCAAAAATTTTCCCCTTCCCAATAAAATCCAACCCTTTAATCTTTTGTTTTTTTATCGGGCTGTAACCCTTAAAAAGCGCTGAATCGTATCCATCCTCTGGAAAATAGAATCCAGAGATTAATTTTAAGTTATCACTATGAATCGAGTAATGAGTTTTTGTGGTGATGTACTGCTTGGTTACGACTTTCCATTGAGCAAATAACTTATCCGGAATAGAAAAATCAATTAAGATTGCTGATGTCCAAAATATTATAAAATAATTGAGATTCATTTTTTTCCACATACTATTACTCATATCTCAGCGTTTCAACAGGATTTACTGTTGCGGCTTTTACAGCCTGAAAAATGACGGTGAATAATGCAATTGCTAAAGCAACCAGCCCGGTCAGAATAAATGTCCCAAATCCAATATTTATTCGGTATGCGAAATCTTGCAGCCAGCGGTTCATTGCATAGTAGACTACAGGAAATGCAATAATTATAGCGATAATTGTCAGTTTGACAATTTCTTTAGATAGTAAAGCAACAATGACTGGAACTGAAGCTCCAAACACTTTCCTGATTCCAATCTCTTTTGTCCGCTGTTCTGCGATGAATGACGCAAGACCGAATAGACCAAGGCTGGCGATAAGGATAGCAAGAAATGTAAAGTATCCGATAATTTTGCCTGCCCGCTGTTCGGATTCATACAGTTTGTTTAAATTATCGTCAATAAAGGAATAATTAAATGGAGCAATAGGAACAAATTGCTTCCATTTCTCTTTGAGAAAAAATAATGTTTCAGGTATATTCCCAGGTCGTATTCTGATCATAACCTGGTATATCTCCATAGGATTAAGAACAAACATACACGGCTCAATTCTTTCATATAATGAACGCAAATGAAAATCTTTAACCACACCTATTATTTCTCGATTGCCAAAATCTTTTATCTTTTCTCCTATAGGTGATTTAAAACCAAATTCCCTGGCAGCTGTTTCATTTATTATTACAGCTTCTTTCTCATCAGTAGAGAATTTTATTGAAAAGGACCTTCCCGTAGCAAACTCGATATTGAGTGTTTCAAAATAATTGTAATCAACGGCATTTAGTCCAATCGTTTTTTTGTTATCCGGATCATTTTTCGGGTAAATTTGGGCCGTACCTCTATTCGACGTAGGCGGAATAAGCCATGCACCGGAAATATTTATGATGCCTGAATTCTGAATTACTTCATTCTTGAACGATTCATATTTTTGTAGAAATTCAGGATTAGGAATATTGATAACGACCACATGTTCCTTATCAAAACCTAAATCCTTATTTTGAAGATAATATAATTGTCGATATATGCTTCCGGTACAAAAGATAAGCATAGTATAAATTGAAAGCTGCATAATAATTAGAATTCGTCGAAAATTCGATTTAGTCTGTCCGGGCTTTAGTTTTCTTTTAAGTATTTCAACAGGCTGGAAAGAAGAGAGATAGAAAGAAATATAGCTTCCGGAAGTGATTCCTACAATAAAAGTTATTAATATTAGACTAATTATAAATTGCCAGTTCTCATAATAATTGACTGTTAATTTCGTTCTTAATAATTGATTTGCAAATGGAAGAAAAAATTCTACAAGCGAAATGGCGATAGGAAGCGAAATAAAAGAAACTAAAACTGACTCGCTCAAAATTTGTTTAATAACGTCCGAACGACTTGCGCCGATTACTTTCCTTACGCCGACTTCTTTTGCTCTTGTTGCCGAACGAGCTGTTGAAAGAATAATAAAATTAATACAGGCAATAAGTAAGATAAGCAGAGCAATTGCGGAGAATAAATAAACATATGTGATATTTCCCTGGACTTCAATATCAGATAGTACATGTGTCGAGTGCAGGTGAATATCTGTTAAAGGCTGAAGATGGTATTTGATGTTTAACCAATCAGGGACATGTCTTTTCTTAAAATCAGGGAGCTTTTGTTCTAATTTAGAAGCGGGATAATTATCAGGTAGGAGTAAATATGTAAAAGGATTATTAAAGCCCCAATTTTCAAGTATTGAGAATCCAAATCTCTCCTCCATTTTCTCAAAAATATTGCGAGCAATAATCATGGACGCAATAAAATCTGCTCTAAAATGTGAATTCCGCGGAATATCTTTCAGAACGCCGGCAACTTTTAAGTCATATAGATCATTTTCCACTTTTATTGTTAGTATCTTTTCCATTGGATCTTTATCCCCAAAATATTTTTCAGCCATTTTTTTTGTTATTACAATCGAATAAGGCTCTACGAGCGCGGTTTTGGAATTGCCTTTGATAAAAGAAAATGTAAAGATATCAAAGATATCCTGGTCTGCAAAAAATAAATTATTTTCCCTAATAAAATTTTCGTCTTGTTTTACCATGATTTCCCCCAAATTTTTAACCATTCTGGTAATTTTAGTCACCTCAGGAAAATCATTTATTAGTGTTGGCGCTAAAACAAAAGGTGTTGTCGAATAAAACTCCTCATTTCCAGTGTCTTCGTTAAGAATTCTATAAATTTGTTTCGCATTCTCATGGTATCTGTCATAACACATCTCATCCAGAACATAAAGCAAAATTAAAAAGCAGCTTGCCATTCCAATTGCCAGCCCGGCGATATTAATAAAAGAATAAGTCTTGTGACGAATTAGGTTTCTAACGGCTATTTTCAGGTAATTTTTAAACATAATTTCTCCAATGACAAATTATACATTGATTACACATAAAACTTTTCCTTCATATTCTCCGTCACAATATGCCCGTCAAAGAGATGTACCTGTCGATGACCATACTCTGCATAAGCCGGCGAGTGAGTAACCATTACAATTGTTGTTCCGCATTTATTCAGATCTGTTAATAATTTCATGACTTCATCGCCGTGGGTCGAGTCCAAGTTTCCGGTGGGCTCATCGGCTAAGATTATTTTGGGATTGGAAACTACTGCTCTCGCCACAGCTACACGCTGCTGCTGACCGCCGGACAGTTGCTGTGGAAAGTGGTTTTTACGTGGTATCATCTGCATCTCTTCTAATACTTCGTTAACCCGTTTCTTACGTTCGGAAGAAGAGACATTAAGGTATAGAAGTGGAAGTTCTATATTCTCATAAACGGTCAGTTCGTCAATGAGGTTAAAGCTCTGGAAAACGAAACCGATATTTGCCTTTCGTAGATTGGCTCTCTGCCTTTCGGAAAATTTGGATACCTCATGATCGAAAAAATAGTACTCACCATCTGATGGGTTGTCCAGCAAACCGAGTAGATTTAACAAAGTTGTTTTACCGCAGCCGGATGGCCCCATAATGGCAACGAATTCGCCCTCGCTGACCTCAAAATTCACGTTGTTTAAGGCAGTGGTTTCCACCTCTTCGGTAGTGTAGATTTTGTTGAGATTTGTTGTTTTGATCATAGTTTTTCTCCTTTTTCAGTTATGATAGTTTTTTATCTTTTTTTTGTTCATTGATCATTGTTAATTGATTATTGATTATTGTTAATTGTCTATTAATCCTGCTCATCTCTAAATCCTACAAATCCAGATTCTGACATTTTATTCGTATCTCAAAGATTCCACCGGATTTGCCAATGCTGCTTTGATGGCCTGCCAACTCACCGTCAAAAGCACAATCATTACCGTTAGTGCTCCCGCCAAAGCAAATATCCACCAGGCAAAGTCAATGCGATAAGAAAAATTTTGTAACCACTTATCCATGATATACCACCCAATCGGACATGCAATAATGATGGCAACAACCACCAACAAAATAAACTCTTTTATTAGCAAAGAAACGATATCAGCAATCGAAGCGCCGAGGACTTTGCGGATGCCAATTTCTTTGGTACGGCGGGTAACAGCAAGCGATGCAAGTCCAAGTATTCCCATGCACGAGATCAGAATGGCAAAAACACAAGCATAGCCGACAATCTTATGCCACCGTTGTTCATTACGGTATTGATGTTTGAGATTCTCATCCAGAAAAGCATACTGAAACGGCTGATCTGGTGCAATTTCTTCCCAGGTTTCCTTGAGCAAGACAATGGTGCCGGGAATGTCATCCGGTCGGATTCGGATAAAAACATGATAAATGCCGTGGAAGTCGGGATTCATAGATAACGCCAGAGGCCGGATTTCACGATGCAACCGGTCTATGTGGAAATCCTTGACAACACCAATGATAGCAGGTGGCGGTTGTTCATCCCTTGTACCCAATCCTTCCAATCGTTTTCCCAGGGGTTCCGTCCATCCGAAAATCTTGATAAAAGTTTCATTCACTATCACCGACTGGGTGGTATCAGTAGAAAGTGCTTTGAAAAAATTTCTTCCAGCAATCAGTTCAATACCGAGTGTTTCCAGGTAATCACTATCGATACGGATGATTCGTACTGCATCCCATCCGCCGCCTTCCTTTTTAACTCCTCTGGTCTGATAGCCGCTGGTGAAGGAACGATCGCTGCCCGCTGCGCTGATGATCTTGTCATATTGTAACAATTTATTCTTATAACGCTCACTTGTAATATCGTTTGGAACCGAAACCACGATTACATGTTCTTTTTGATAACCCAAATCTTTTGAACGCATATAATTGATCTGCTGGCTCATCACGCCGGTGCTGACCATCAACGCAATAGACAGAATATATTGTACAACCACAAGCGTACGTGTGAAGCGATTTCGTCCGGAAATACCCCATTGACCTTTAAGTACTGTAAACGGTTGAAACCTGGACAACACCACAGCAGGATAACTACCGGCGATAATTCCTGTAATTGCCAACATTCCCAAAAGCGCAAGCAATGTCTCATAATTGTTGAAGTAGGAAATGGTTAACTCTTTTCTTGCTAATATATTGAATATGGGTAGAAACAGCTCTGCCAGCACAATTCCAAGGAGTAAAGCAAACAGGGTAAGAAGCAGAGCCTCACCCCAGAACTGCCACATTACCTGTTTCCGCTGCGCCCCAAATACTTTTCGCATTCCAACTTCCATAGACCGGCTCGCCGACCGGCCGATTGAAAGGGTCATGAAATTGATGCAGGCAGTCAGAAGTACCAGAAATGCAATTCCAGAATGTATATATGAATAGAATATGTTGCCCCTTGCCGTATAATGACTTTCTATGTTTGAATTAAGATATATATCTGTGAGAGGTTGGAGACGTAGTTGAAATAACTCTTTGATATCACATCCAAAGATATCCGTTCTATGGTCTTTAATTGTACTTGCCAGATGTTTTTCCATAAAAGATGGAAGTGCAGTTTCCAATACCTTGGTGTCCTGTCCGTCAGTAAGCTGGACATAAACGGTAGCCGCTCCAGCCCAGTTTCTAGCCACGAAATAAGGTATATCGGGTTTGATTGGAATCAGAACGTCAAATTCCAAACTCGAAGTCTTGGGAACAGATTGCATTACACCTGTAACTATGAATTTCTCTTCGCTTTGGAAAATCAAAACTTTTCCGAGAACATCAGCGAATTCACCTTCTGTTTCACCAAAATATTTATGTACAACTGACTCGCTAATAACCACACTATTAGGTTGACTTAATGCCGTAGCAGGATCCCCGACAATAAATGGGAAAGTAAACATCTCCAGAAAGGCGGCATCCACGAGAGCAAATTGCTCATAAAATGACTGATTTTCGTAGGTAATCCGCGTACCGGTACGGATAAAACCAGTCGCTCGGTTTATCATTGGGAACTCTTCTTCAAGGACTTTCGACAAAGAAATGGGTAGTAGAGTGGTGAATGTAATTTCTCCATCAGGGGCAGTTTCCTGAATCATCAGGCGAAAAATGTTATCTGCGTTTTCATGAAACCTGTCATGTTGCCATTCATGCTGAACATAAAGAAAAATCAGAATACAGCAAGCAATGCCGATAGCAAGACCGGCGATATTGATAAAAGAATAAGTCTTGTGACGAATCAGATTTCTAAAAGCAATTTTCAGGTAGTTTTTAAACATGATTCTTCCTTTTCATTGTTCATCGATATTTTCCAAATAACTCCGGTTATTTTCAAAATCCCACAATGTTTTTCGTTTTAAATCCGCAACTGTTAGTTGATAGGTGATATACGCATTCAAATAGGCAAGTTGGCTCTTCGAGAGCCGCTCTTGTTCCAGAGCCAGTTCCCGGCTGTTAATATCGCCGCTTTCAAAACGCATTTTGCTAATACGGTACGTGAGCTCGGCAACTTGCTGATTCTGTTCGTATATGCTCAGGCGATTTTTTGTTTCTTCCACACTGCGTACAATATCGCGCACTTCTCGCATAATTTCACTTTTTGTATTTTCTAAATATAACTCACTGTTTCGGAGTCTTGCTTTTTGTTCCTGCACGCGTGCAGAACCGCGTCCCCAATCAAATATCGGATAGGATAGAGTCATGGTGATACCGCGATTGGGACGCCGTTCGACAAAATTATCGAAAGAAGAGTAAAATAGCTCCTGGGTGGATCTACTATCAATTGTGCTAACTCCGGTAAAATCGTAATATGCCGATATATTACCGCTGAATTCTGTGAACCTCTTAGCCCGGTCCACCTCTATTTTCTGCAATTCTATATCGATATTAGACTCACGCAGTTCCAACCTGTATTTGAGTGCGGAATGGATTGCTTTGTCCATGTCAATATCAAATTTCTCATATTTCAAATCCGTCATGATCTGGATATCTTCATCAAGACTGAGACCTATAAGGTTTTTAAAACTATCCTTTTCACGTTCCAATATATTCATGCTTTCGGAAAAATTCGCCTGACTTTCAGCTAAATCGACTTTTGTGATTAAAACATCAACTTCAGGAATACGTCCATTCTCAGATAGAATTTGTGCAGTTTTCAATGCGTCCTGTGAATTCTTTAATCTTTCATTCGCAATTTTAACTTCTTGCGTTGCTCGATAGAGTGTATAAAATCCTTTGGTAACTTCGTAGATAATATCCATTTGACTACGTGTAAAACGACTGGAAGAATGTTCATATAAATATTTTGCTTCCCGTAAGTTCTCACGGAGTTTATTAGCCGTAAATATGGGTTGATTAAAACTGATTCCGAGTCTACTGTAGGCTTTGTTTGTTTTCAGTGTTTTATAATCTTGTGAAGCCAAAATTGCGCTTAAATTGTCCCGGTAAATTGTTGATGATAAGGCAAGATTCCCTCCTGTAGGCAACATATATGTGAATGATAAATCTCCGCTAAATTGCATTGAACCGGTAGAGTTATATACGGGCAATCCATCCGGCTGTTGAATTGGCGTCACCATCTCATTCCATGCCGGCAGAGAGAGACCGAAATCAATCCTGGGTTTGAACATTGCCCTGTAGAAATTGAAATAAAACTGAGAAGCGAGCTTGTCTTGCTGGAATGATTTTATCGAATAACTCTCATGAAGTGCAATATTTATCGCTTCGTCGTAAGTCAAGACTCTACCCTGAATGGTTGACACGATAGAAATTGTGATAAATAATATTCTGATCAACATTTTTCTATTTTTTATTATCATTATTCAACTCTTTTTATCCACGAATGACACGAATTAACACGAACAAAAATTTAAAAATTGGTATATCCGGCTCATGACGGACTATAAAAAAATAATTCGTGTACATTCGTGTAATTTGTGGACTTGTCTCATTTCAACACCAGCTTTTCCACATCACCAAAATTATCATACGAGGAAGTGATGACCTTTTCACCGGGCTCGAGTCCTTCCAATACCTCAAAAACCTGTGTGTTTTGTCTGCCGAGTTTAACGGAACGTTTTATAGCAATCTCACCTGAATTGTCTATTACATAAACCCACTGTCCGCCTGTTTTCTGGTAAAATCCACCACGCGAAAGAACGGTAGCTTCAGAAAGATCACCAAGTTCCAAACGAATATGTACCGTCTGTCCCCGCCTGATATCTGAGGGCGCTATGTTAACAAACTCCAGATCAATATTAAAACGACCGCCAACAATTTCCGGAAAGATCTTCTTAATGATCAACCTGTATGATTGACCGGCAAATTCAAACTCGCCATATTGATTGAGGTTTATACGTGGCAGGTAATGTTCATCAATTCCGGCACGGATTTTAAATCCATCCAGAACATCAATTTGCCCGATGCGCTCGCCTGGTGATTTTATTTCCCCTGTATATTCAGCATTTAAGGAGGTTAACTGTCCAGTGACCGGCGCTTTAATGGTTAGATTTTCTAATTGTTGCTGAACAATTTTTAAATTCGCTTGCAGACGTTTTAAAGATGCTTCCAATTGTTTTATTTGGATGGACATAATGATTGAATCTTGTTGGGATGATTCGATAGCCAATTCTTTCTTTCTGCAATTATAAAAGTAGTCATCTTTTGATTTTTCAAACTCCTGCTGAGAGATGATTTTATTTTCGAGCAGTTTTTTGTTTTGCCCGTAAATGCGTTTGGTTCGATTAATTAGATGGTCGTAGTCTGCCAGTTGGTTAGATAATTCTATTTTCTGCTTTTCCATTTGCAGTTGGGTGTTAAGTAATACATTGCTCTGGTCGAGCAGCGATGCTTCCTGATGCATAATCTCAAGACGTAAGTTCGTATTTCTCAATTGAATAATCGGGTCACCTTTTTTAACCATGTTCCCCGCTTCAACATAAATTTCTTCCACTCGTCCACCTTCCAAAGCATCAATGTAAACGGTCTTGATCGGAATCACTGCTCCGGTAACTGGTACAAATTCCTGAAATGGACCGCGCTGCACAGTAGAAATTGAAATCCTCTCGGTTCGGACGTTTAGTTTGGAGCTGTGATCGCTGAATAAAATGGCGTATGCTATGGAAATTACAAATAATACGATGATAGAAATCCATACAATTCTTTTTGGCGTCCATTTTTTCTTTTTAATTATCCGATCCATTTATTCTCTCATTTATTAACATTACCTGTTGTATATGGCAAGCAATGTGCCAATGTTTTTTTTGAGGAGATCCCATTAAAATAATTGACTTTAGTATCCGTTTTTGTTACACTTGATGTACGGAAGCGTACGGTTTGAAATATAGAGTGATTAAAAAATGGAAGAAGATGGGAAAGTGTTTAAAGGATATAATCTGTGAGATAGAGGTGGAGTCATTTGACTGTCTTGACATTGGGCTATTTTGAGAACTCTGCTCAAGCGAGTCAAAAAGGGGAAGAACTATTTTACAAAAAAATAATTGAATTAACGGTTGGCTAAGAGTATTTTTGATAAATAATATTTGACAATACTGAGTTTAATTTAAGGACAACCTAAATGTCAAAAAAAATCGGTAAAGTATTAATAATTGATGATAATGAAGATATTCTTCTTGCTGGTCATTTGTTTCTCAAACAATATTTTTCTTTGGTGCATACTGAGAAAAATCCCAATCAAATTCCTTCCTTATTAAAAAATGAAAACTATGATGTTATCCTACTCGATATGAATTTTGCCCGGGATGTTACCAGTGGAATGGAGGGATTTTATTGGCTTGATAAAATTCTCGAAATTGACCCATCAGCCGTTGTGGTATTGATTACGGCTTTTGGTGATGTCGAAATGGCAGTTAAAGCGATTAAAAAAGGCGCTACGGATTTTGTTCTCAAGCCATGGCAAAATGAAAAATTACTGGCGACCCTTTCATCCGCTATGAATCTCCGCCGGTCGCTGCTGGAGGTTGACAGGCTTCGTTCACGTCAAAAACAATTGAGTGCAGACCTTGATCAAAGATTTCACGATATGATCGGTGTTTGTCCACAGATGCAGAAAGTATTTTCCACGATTAGAAAAGTTGCGAAAACCGATGCAAATATTTTGATAATGGGAGAAAACGGTACGGGAAAAGAATTGGTGGCGAGGGCATTACATCGTCAATCTGACCGTTCGAATGAAGTTTTCATCAGCGTAGATATAGGCACAATTACTGAAACGCTTTTTGAAAGTGAACTCTTCGGCTCCGAAAAAGGCGCTTTTACAGATGCAAAAGAAAGCCGTCCGGGTCGTTTTGAAGTGGCTTGTGATGGAACTTTATTTTTAGATGAGATTGGCAATCTTTCATTAGCACAGCAGGCTAAGCTTTTGAGAGTATTGGAGACCCGTCAGGTTACGCGTATAGGTTCAAATAAAGTTCGTGATATTGATATTCGATTGATCTGCGCAACGAATATGCCGATTTACGATATGGTTACAAAGAAGGAATTCCGCCAGGATCTTTTGTATCGAATAAATACAGTTGAGATCAAACTGCCTCCACTCCGTGAGCGTCAAGAAGATATTCCATTATTAGTTGATCACTTTTTATCTATATTTTCAAAAAAATACAAAAAGAATATCAAGCGAGTTAGTTCTTCGGCGTCAACAAAATTGCAAAAGTTCCACTGGCCGGGAAACATCCGGGAACTCCGGCATACCATTGAGAGAACAGTCATTTTGAGTGAGAGGCAGGCGCTGCAACCAATAGATTTTTTACTTCCTGAAACGCGGGAAAAGGAAGAGGAAATTGCTTTTGATAATTATAACCTTGAGGATGTTGAAAAAACGATTGTTCGAAAAGCGCTTATTAAACATAATGGAAATGTTACTCACGCTGCCGGAGAACTGGGATTAACACGAACTTCACTCTATCGGAGAATGGAGAAATATGGTTTATAAAAGCTTTAGCATAAATTGCATTATTCGTGTATTAACAATTGCCGCTTCGATTTATCTTTTCTTTTATCTATTGTTTCAAACCTCTCTTTATGCTACAACTTTGATAGTTGCACTTATATCAATTTACCAGGTTTACGCTTTGCTTCAATTTGTTCAAAAAACAAACAGGGATTTAACAAGATTCTTTAATGCAATCAGATATTCAGATTATTCACAATCGTTTACCGGTACTTTGCGTGGTTCTGCTTTTGAAGAACTAAATACTGCGTTTAATGAAGTTATAAAAGAGTTTCAACATGCAAGAATGGAAAAAGAAGAACATTTTCGGTATTTACAAACTGTTGTCCAGCATGTTGGAATTGGGCTCATTGCATTCAAACAGGATGGCGAAGTTGAACTGATCAATAACGCTGCCAGGCGATTATTGAAAGTCTCTAATTTGCGTAATTTATATGATCTTGAACCCGGCAGAACTGAATTGGTAAATAAGCTGTTAAATCTGAAACCAGGTGAAAAAACGCTAATAAAGCTGCAAGATAATGAGAATATCTTACAACTCTCTATTTATGCTGCCGGATTTACTTTACACCAACAAGGACTTACCTTAATTTCGCTGCAAAATATTCAGAGCGAATTGGAAGAAAAAGAGATGGAAGCCTGGCAGAATCTTATCCGTGTACTCACCCATGAAATAATGAATTCTGTCGCTCCGATTTCCTCATTAGCCTCGACAGTTAATCAACTATTAACCGGCGATTCCAATAATGAAAACCGGGATTTAGGAACTGAAGTTATTAAAGACGTAAGCGCTGCTGTAAAAACTATAGAGAAACGTAGTAAAGGCTTAATGAATTTTGTTGATAACTATAGAAAACTCACACGGATTCCTAAACCTGATTTTGAAATATTTCAGGTTAAAACACTTTTTGACAGAGTTAAAAACCTGATGAAAGATCAATTTGAGCAAAAATCTATTATCTTTAAGATGCAAGTTGATCCCGAAACACTTGAATTAACTGCCGATCCGATACTAATTGAACAAGTATTGATAAATCTTTGTAAAAATGCTGTGGAATCAATTTTTGAGAAAACCAATCCATCCATTGCATTATTAGGTAAAACAGACGGCAGGGGTAATCCGGTAATTCAAGTAATAGATAATGGAGAGGGGATAAGGGCAGACGTGGCGGATAAAATATTTATTCCGTTTTTCACAACAAAAAAAGAGGGTTCAGGAATTGGTCTCAGCTTATCAAAACAGATTATGCGATTACATAACGGTTCAATTTCGGTCTATTCCAGACTTGATGAAGAAACTATTTTTACACTCAGATTCTGAGTCTGGTAATGAGATTTGAAAAATCAGCGAATTTTTATGGGTTTATTTGTACATACCCTGTCAAATTTAGTTATATTTGAAGAAAGTGAAGATTAGCAGAAACCAAGCTGAAATGAATCAACTAACAGAACCGGAATCCGGCAATTGGATTAAATTCCGTAATTCTCAGATTAGTGACAGAGAATCTGAAAGAAGTTGATGATATGAAAAATTTCTATAGAGTAATGAGAGCAGTATTTCGTTCATTGCTGTTTGTTGTCTTTGATGTCATATTGCTCATCGTCGACCTGCTGATTTTGTTCCTTACGTATCCTTTTGGGAAGACTGTATGCCGTAAAATATCCACCTTTTTCGGACCCTTCTGGGGAACACTGTTCACTAAAATCCTGGGAATTCATATCTCCGTTACCGGAATAGAAAACCGGCGGAAAAATCAGCATTACTGTATTGTATCCAATCACATGAGCTATCTCGATATTCTCGTCGCCGGGGCATGTTTTCCGGTGCTTTTTGTTTCACGCCATGATGTGAAGCACTGGCCTCTGCTGGGAACTATTGCCTGGGTTCGCGGGTCTATTTTTGTGGATCGCTCCATTACCGGATCCAGAGAACGGCCGTATGTAAAGCAGATTATCGAATACCTGGAAAAGGGATTCAATGTCATTGTTTTTCCTGAAGGCACGACCTCAAATGGTGACGGAGTGCTGCCGTTCAAGAAGACGGTCTTTTCCTGCCCTGTGCGGGCCGAAGTTCCCATATTGCCAATCAGCATTCGCTATACGCTCATCGACAATCAACCCTTTTCCGAATCCAACCGCGACAGGGTCTGCTGGTACGGCGGCATGACGTTTCCCGATCATTTCTGGAGTGTATTACAATTACGAAGAGTAGACGTTACAATTACCATTCATCCGCCGGAGTTTGAGACACAGGAAGAGGACTGGCTGGCCCAGAACCATCGGCTCTCAGCTAAAATTCATGATATCGTTGAGGCGGGTTATCTTTCAGAATGAAGATACTTGACAAAAATTTCTACAGAGCTAAATTATAACAGATCGCTTTTTACACTATTGTGAATTAGCAAGGAGGAAGATAAATGGACTACACATTTAATGAACTTAAGCACAAGACAGTTGCAGAAATGCGGGAAATTGCCTCACAAATTGACAGTGAAGTGGTTAAGGGCTACACACAGCTGAATAAGGATCATCTTCTGGAGGCGATCTGTAAAGCTCTCAATATCGATATGTACGTGCATCACAAGGTTGTAGGGATTAACAAGAAAAAGATTAAAATTAAAATTAACGAGCTGAAGAAATTACGGGATGAGGCTCTGGCAGGCGGCGATCATAAAAAACTGGTGCATGTCCGAAGCCAGATCAAGTCATTGAAACGAAAATTGCGGAGTGCGATGGTCTAATCCAGTGCTCTCAAATGAATATCCGGAAAATCCCTCTTCGGAGGGATTTTTTATTTGTCTTTAGAATTGAAGAGTGCAATTTTACCAAATTCGAATTTTGCTCTGTAAGCAGTGGCTGATTTCAGAACAATGATCAGTCCGAATACAGCAAATTTCTGAGCAATATTCTTTACCGAAAGATCGGTAAAATAAGTGACTGCATAGGCGATTACCGTGCTTTGCAGGAGGGTTTGCAGCAATACTGTCCGTTCTCTAGCGATGGTTTTCCGGGTTTCAATCAGGAACAATGTTCCTATAGACCAAACTGCTGCAACAAACAGTGCCGCACCGACCATGTGAATGTCATTGTTAATATTATGGGGGAAAATGAACACGAAGCAACCAATACTTCCCATCAGACTGAGGTGAAATTTTAATCTGTGATGGACAATTTCTTTATCCTTTAAAAAAAGCCGGCTAATCATGAAAAAAATGGTGCCAGATATTACCATGCCAATTATGAAAGTTGCACAGGCCAAAGAGTTAGATTTTCCTTCTGGTGTGACGGTGCTTCCCAGGTCACTGAATGCAGAATTCCAAAAAGAAAAGGACTCACCGAACAATATCATGCTCAGAGTAAAAGTTACTCCGATCAGTAAAATCAGCCTGGTAAAGAGAGAACTGATTTCCTTATTAATTAATTCTGCCATGATCTGGACTCACAAACCTTTAACTTCCAAAATAAACAAAATATTTTCGTTTTTTTCAGGAGAACTAACAGATCTGATTATTTTAGATTTGAAAATCCTGTTGAGATAATTAGGCAATCTCATGCCAGATCAGGGCACTGGCTCCCAGGATAGCGGCATCACTCATGGGCAGGCCGGAGGGGAGAATTTTTATTTTATTTCTGAAAATAGGCAGAAGGTTGGCTTCCATATATTTTTTTACAGGCAGGAAAATTAAATCACCGGCAGCGGCCAAACCGCCAAAAAGAATAAACGCTTCGGGGCTAAAATAAAGTGCGGCATTCGCCATTCCTTCG
>JAHJGX010000129.1 GCA_018824205.1 bacterium | reverse complement strand
TTGACCATTGAAATCCAAATCTTTAAATTGTTTCTTGTGAGTCATATCGGTCTCCCTTCTTTTAGTGTTATTTTTGGTCTTCTAAAATTAAGAAGGGATACCGATAAGGGCTAACACTCACTTTTAAACATAATATCTACTCTCTCCATTAGCAATCATTTCTTTGATACCTTTTTCAAATTCAGGATACTGTCGGCAGATATCCCGGAGGACAAATTTTGCTTCCAACCGATCCAGTAAGCCATTATTCACAAAATATTGAAAGCAGTATTCCAAAACCTGTTCCTTACTCATCAGTCCCCGGGCTAAATTATCGTAATAAGCATCGGCTAAAATAACCCGATACTGCCTCTCCTGGTTTTTCGATCTCAATGTCACCTGGTAAGTACAGCAATTGGCCCGGTTGACAGCTATTTCTATTTGTTCCGTTCCCATTTTGGGTTTCAGTGGTTGGATATAATCAGTCTGGCGATATCGATTGATGACGATTTTATTATCCTGAACAAGGTTTTCTACAATACCTGGCTCAGCGAACTTTTGCTCTATTGCCCGTGCCTGTTCCAGTCGCAACGGATGCCGGGCGAAAATTTCAAGGATTGCTTCGGCGGCACTGGCAAATTCCAACACGCCAAAATCGCCTATCTCCACATCTGCTACAGTCACGGCATTTAACAACATCTGCTCAGCTGCCTTGATTCTGTCAGGATCGGAACATTCTACCCATTTCTCTGCCGGTGGACGAATCGGCGTCATGACGAATACTTTATCCGTTTGAATCTCCATCACAGTATCACGAAGCAATATCAGTTGCTCATCCGTATCATTGACATCTTTTATCAGCATTACTTCCAGCCAGAGTTGCCCGTTATATTGCTTCCGAAAAGCAGCCAAACCTTTAGTCATATTATCAAAAGTGATTGAACCATGCGAACGATTAATTCGCCTGAAAATATCCGGATTACCCGCATCCAGTGTCGGCAAAATAATATCGGCAGTCAGCAAATCTGCCTGAACATCTTCATTAAATAAAAGCGAACCATTGGTAATGACAGCGACCGGCAGACCGAATTCCTGTTTGCTTTTACGGATCAGCCATCCCAGATCACTGCAGAGTGTCGGTTCTCCGTCGCCGGCAAAAGTAATCACATCGGCAGACGATGAGGCCACGACTTTTTCTATATCACGGAAAATATCTTCTTTGGGAAAAAACCGTTGGCGTTTCGCCTGTAACGTAGATGTTCTTCCCAACTGACAATAAATACATGAATAGGAACAGACCTTGGCAGGGATCGGGCTGACGCCGATTGAATTTCCCAATCTTCTGGATGGAACCGGGCCGTAAGCGTACATGGGCAGGTCCTATATTTCCTGTATGGTAATGGCACCAACCGGGCATATTGCCAGACATTTCCCACACCCGTTGCACACTTCAACAATTACAGTAGGCAAATCATTTACGGTAATGATGGCGCCTAAAGAACACGCTGGCACACAGACACCGCATTTCAGGCATTGATCATAATCAATAATAGCCCTTACCTTACTGAGAACCCCAATTTGCTCCCTGGTTTTCCCGATTAAAAAGTTATTTCCAGCCTTTTTCAATTGCAGTGGTTGGTTACTTTTGGAAATTAATTCTTTTCTGTCGGTAATACTCTCCAATAAAGACTCACCCACACGCCATAGTCCGTTGACAATATTTCTGCTGATATCAACTATCCGGCTAGTTTTCATTAAATGAAAGCTATGGCGATGACGCCCAGTTCTAGCCATACCCATCCCATGCCTCATTCCTCTTCCATGCATAATAATTCCCCTGCTAAATTCTATTTCGGGTCAGATAATTCCCGTCAGGATTAACAAGGCGGGTGAATAATCGCCCGCCTTGTAAGTACACAACTACTTTTCCAGTTCTCCAATTCGCTTTTTGATATCCTCGAGACTTTGTTCAAAATTCGAAGCCTGCTGTTTAAGCATTTCCAGCTCCTGATCTTTCGTTGGAGCCGCCAAATTTACCGGGGCTCCGTAATAAGCAGGAGCAGTGTGATAATAACCAAAGCCTCTACCGAATCCACGACCAAATCCACCGCGGAATCCGCGTCCCATTCCATATCTGCTACCCACTCCGGGATTAGCAAAACCGGGTCGATCATATCCTGCGCAATAGCCGGCAGCTCTGCCTGTCATCTGGCCCATTCCGGCAGGACCTGTTCCGTCTCCTCTTGGCATAGTATACCTCCTTAATTTACGTTTTATTAATTTCTCGTCATCATTGTGCTGCATTTGGGGCACTGTCTTTGATTACAGGGCTGTCCCCTTAAATGGGACTCATTGTGGCCACAATTCGGGCAGACACAATTTCCACTGGGTCCACCGGAGACGGAACCACTCATACGACCGCGACCACCCTGCGGTGCCTGACCTTTTCCAAAGCCACTTTTAGATCCCATTCCATTGGGTCCTGTACCATCACCTTTAGGCATTTTCGATCTCCTTATATTTAAAGTTAATGTCCATGACCACCTCTATGTCCACCGCGTTTTCCACACCCGCGCCCTCCACGTCCACCAAACCACTCATTTAAATGGACAATATTAGTAGAACCACAGTTACGACAGCTACTCACCAATTCATCCGTTGATTCAAAGCGTTCAAATTCCCCACAATCCATACAACGCTGCAGTTGTGTAGAAAACGAATAATTACCACCTTCGATCAAAAGTTCTTTTACACCTACAATTGCTTCCGCTACCTTCTTCCGGGCTTTTTCAATCAGGCGGGTAAAGGTCGGTCGGGATACGCCCATAATTTCGGCCGCTTCCCGATGATCCAATCCATCGTAATCCGCCAGACGAATCGCTTCATATTCTCCCAGCGCTAAGTACACGCACTCCAGAAATCTGGCGGGAACTCCCATTGGTTTCATCCCTTGAATTTTCGGGGGTTCCAGGATTCTTCGTTCCTTGGTTGGTCTTGGCATTTATCCTCTCCTTCATAATGAGCATAGGTTCATAACTAATATAATGCACATACGTTCATAATACAAATGGTTTTATTTGGTCTTTATCGCCAATACGTGCTATTATATTAAGTTGTTAAAATTCTGCGGATGTTAATTTATTTTCCTCCAAATTTTTGTCTATGGAGAAACCTGTTTGACCGTAAATGTGCAGGATAAACATAGCTTATTGCATATAAAAATCATCGTGGAACAATCAAATATGTGTTGTATTTATCTATATGACGTATTAATATTAGAATGTATGTCGTATAAGGAGATACAATGCAAACGAAATTGACGTTAAGAATGGAAGACGAACTCATAAATATGGCGAAATCTGTCGCTGAAAAAAGAGGAAAATCACTCTCTAAAATGGTTGCTGATTACTTTAAGGCACTCACAAAAAAAGAACTCGCTGACGATATTATAGAATTACCACCGAATGTCAAGTCTTTGTATGGTGCTCTTGCAGATTCAAACATTGACGAGTCCGATTATAAGAAATACCTTGAAGGTAAATATTTATGAAGATCCTATTTGACACGAACATAATATTGGATGTACTAACTCTTCGAAAACCATATTACACTGCCGCTACTTACTTATTATCTGAGCTTGAACAAGGAAATATTGAAGGCTATCTTTGTCCAACAACAATCACAACTATCGGTTATTTAGTTTCAAAAGTAAAGAGATCAAATGAGACAAAGAAACTAATAAAAAACCTTTTAAATATTTTTGAATTGACCGTGTTAAATAAGTCAGTATTTGAATTTGCATGTAGTCATAAAATCAGTGATTATGAAGATGCTGTATTACATGAATCTGCAAGTCTGAGCCATATTGATGGAATTGTTACCAGGAATGGAAAAGATTTTAAATACGCTTCCCTGAAAGTTTACGATCCCGAAGAACTTATTGGTATTATCAAGTCATATTGATATAAACGGCCATAACGAATGCATGGAAGAAACGCTGTAAGCTGCTCGACAAACTTGGAATATGAGCATTTTCCGACCACGAATCGAGAAGTAAAAGAGTTTCGCTCCGACAAGCGTACTTCATGCGGCCACCCTTAGATTACTTATGCTCATTCAACTAAACAAAAACAATAAGTGAGGTAACAATGAAAAACTATTATATTTCATGTTGATTACCGTGACAAAAAAGTTAGTATTAATCAAATAATAAAGGAATTAAATCATGAAGAAAATTCGTCTATTTATACTGTTCCTATTTTTAGGTAGCGTTAGCAACGCACAGTGGTCTTGGCAAAACCCGTTACCACAGGGAGATTTTCTTAAATCAGTCTATTTCACCAACCAAAACAGCGGCTGGGCTGCGGGTCAAGCGGGCAGAATTCTGAAAACAACTAATGGAGGAGTAAGCTGGATTACTCAAACAAGCGGAACGGATAATAATTTATTGTCAGTAAATTTCATCGACCAAAATACCGGCTGCGCTGTGGGGTATAACGGCACAATATTGAAAACAAGCAATGGGGGAACTGACTGGATTACTCAAACAAGCGGAACAGACACTGATTTAATGTCGGTCTATTTCACTGACCAAGACAAGGGCTGGGCGGTTGGCTGGTATGGTACAATATTGAATACAACAGATGGAGGAACAAACTGGACGCCTCAAACAAGCGGTACAGGTGACTATTTAGAAGCTGTCCATTTCATCGATCCAAGTATCGGCTGGGCTGCTGGCTGGAGCGGAACAATACTTAAAACGACAAATGGAGGAGCAGATTGGACAACTCAAACAAGCGGTACAAGTAATGATTTATTGTCAATCTATTTTACCGACCAAAACACCGGTTGGGCTGTGGGATATGAAATAATATTGAAAACTACAAATGGAGGAACAGACTGGGTATTCCAATTAGGTGGTTTGGATGAAATTTATCGCTCAGTCCATTTCGTCGATCAAAATACCGGTTGGGTTGTGGGTTGGAATGGTACAATATTGAACACAACAAACGGCGGTACAGACTGGTCAGCTCAATTAAGCAATACAAACCATCACTTAATTTCTGCCTATTTTCCTGACCAAAATACCGGCTGGGCTGTGGGAGATTATGGTATTATGCTAAATACAACAGATGGAGGAACAAACTGGATAACTAAATCAAGCGGTACAATTGCCTGGTTAGAAGATGTCCATTTTGGTGACCAAAATATCGGTTGGGCTGTTGGGCAAACCGGCACAATTTTGAACACAACAGATGGCGGGACAAACTGGATTGTTCAAGCGACTGGCACGAGTATTTGGCTACAGTCGGTCCATTTCATCGATCAAAATACCGGCTGGGCTGTGGGAGATAGTGGTACAATATTAAATACAACAAATGGAGGCGCAAACTGGGCGGCTCAATCAAGCGGCTCGAGTAATAAATTAGAATCAGTCCATTTCACAGACCAAAACACCGGCTGGGTCGTTGGCTGGAATGGCACAATATTAAATACAACAAATGGAGGCGCAAACTGGGCGGCTCAATCAAGCGGAACAAGTACTTTGTTATGGAATGTTCAGTTCATCGATCAGAATACCGGCTGGGCTGTTGGACAAACAGGCACAATATTGAATACAACAAATGGAGGAATAAACTGGTCATCACAATTAAGCGGTACATCTAATCCTTTATATTGTGTCCATTTTATCGATCCAAATATCGGTTGGTCTGCGGGGGGGGCTGGTACTTATCCTTGGGCAGTAATTTTAAAAACAACAGATGGAGGAACAAACTGGACGGCTCAATCAAGCAGCGGTACAAGCAATTCCTTGTATTCAATCTATTTCTCCGACCAAAACACCGGTTGGGCTGTGGGACTTTATGGCATAATGCTAAAAACAACAGATGGAGGAACAAACTGGACGCCTCAATTAAAAAGTACGGGTAATAGTTTAAAGTCAGTTTATTTCACCGACGAAAATATCGGTTGGGCTGTGGGCATGAATGGCACAATATTACATACAACAAATGGAGGTGCCGTTTTTGTTGAAGATAAGTATGAGCCAACACAAGCCAAGGGTTTTTATCTGGATCAAAATTATCCGAATCCATTTAATCCGACGACTACAATAAACTATCAATTACCTAAATCATCATTTGTCAGATTGTCCATTTATGATATAAGCGGAAGATTGGTTGAAACCCTGGTAAATGAGCATAAAAATGCTGGCTATCACTTAGTTAATTGGAATGCACATAATGTAGTTTCAGGAATATACATTTACAGAATTGATGCAGGTGATTTTAGTAGTGTGAGGAAATGCCTGGTTGTTAAATAGTATCATACTTAAGTGGTCTAACGAAACATTTATAGAAAGTAAAGTCAAGAACATAATTCACCATTACCCCGAGTTTTTGGCTTAAGGGTGCCATAAAGACGGTTGAAATTTATATCCTTTAGGCAAATTTTGAAAGCACTTTTCTCTCTTATATTTCAAAATCTACTGATGGTGACGTAACATTCAATGATGGAGTTAAAGTTGGCGGGGATGATCCACATATATTCGGAGTAATTACTACGGATAATTCCGGTTCGGTTTATGTTGCCTGGTGTGGTATAGACTCTACCGGGGAAATGCCGGACGGCATCCTGACTCGTAGTGAATGAGTAATCAAGGAACCAAAAATTTATTGGTAACTTCAAATTATTTTTGAACTTGACAATAGAACAATTAATGACTAAAGTTGATTCAAATGGATCGATCTCCGCAAAACCGGGTTGAATGTTTGTTTATTGAGAAACTTTTTGTAAAAGTTTCTGCATGGAGAAACTTGTTTTGAGTGTAAATGTGCAGTCTAAACATATGTTTGGAGTATATTTATGTTGTCTGACTATATTTACAGATAAAAAACATATATTAGTTTAAAAAGAGCTTTTGTTAATGATGAGATCTTTAGCAATTTTTAAAATCTTAAATATTTATTAGAGGAGGGTTGATTATGAAAGCATTTAAAGCGATAGCCCCGCATGTATGAGATTGGTAATAACATGCGGGGCACACAGATCAAGAAGCGAATGGTAAAACAATAACTAACAAATGAATTTTAGGAGTAAAAAATGAAAAGAACTATTGTAATTTTGGTTATGTTTATCCTTTTAATTTCAAATTGTAATGATAATTCTACCAATCCATCTTTAGATGGACCAGACGATATTGCCTTTTTTATATCCGGATTGCCAAAAGTAGGATTAGAAAAACGATTTGCATCATTCCAATCGATGAAAGATTGTGAAAATGATTTAGAGGAAATCGCACGTTATCTATCAATCTCTTTTGCAGATAATGAACTGCGGTCAGTACTATCGGAACTGTTAAAAACCAAAGATGCTTATTGGGAAATTAGTTTTAATGATTTCGTGAGATCTAATAAATCCAATAACAAAATGGTTAGTGACGTTTTAACATCAAACGGACTAAAAGATATTAAATCGCTTCTGCAAAAACATCCCGATCTTAGACTTTCAATTCCTGAAATGTATGAAGATAGTTTTAACCCGTTAAAAGAATTTATCATTGCTGTATCACCAGTTGTTGATGAAAGATATGTTACGGAAATTATTGCGTTTGATTCTCAAGGAAATAGAATGTCTTTAGATCCCGTTAAATTATCTGATATGCCAATGTTGGTTCTCGAAATCGACGAAAATCCTGATAATCACCCAACTAGTGTATCTGAATCTGAAACTTCTCAATTAAGTCAGAAGCAACTGAATAAAACCGCCAGTACAACTAAGAAAATTAGACTTGACGCAGTATATCTATACAACAAACTAGAAGGAACATGGAATAGAGCTGAATTTAATGTAACTGTTACTTGTGGAACTATATGGACTCAGGACCATGGTAAAAATTATGAATTCGAGAATTTTGCAGAAAGAGGCTTTGGTATTACGGCAGTTAATTGGGCTGATAAATGGTATGATAGTGATGTAAATCACTATCTATTTGATTGGGATAATCCTAATGATTGTTTTGAACCAGGCGGTGTTCTTGGAATTTGTCTCTGGGAAGATGACCCTGGTGGAGTAAGTAAATTAAATTATAATTCTGCAGATGACAGATACGTAGATCCTCGCGATTTTGAGCATGGTTTTTTAGATTTTAATCCTGATTGCCCCGATGATTTGTATGGATACGTTTTTCTTGAATATTGGTATATAAATCCAAATGGTGGTACTCATTATGCTTACGGCTATAATAGTGCACATGGTGGAAATGCTGCTTACACAGCAGAGGACCCGACTTGGGCAAAGAAAAATGCCGCAATTAGATATGAAATTTATGAGGAATAGGAGTTATTATTATTTAGAGAGAGGAAATTACAAAAAATTAGTAAATATCATAGATACCCACGCCTTTACAGACGTGGTTCTTTTCACAATGCAAGCTCCGCTTGTCCTGTGTCTTCTTTGCCCTGCACTCAATATATTTGCGTATGACTTCCTTACCATGTCGACCATTGCTGCAAGGAAAACACAGAAGTTTGCTCTCACCCCTACCTTCACAGACGGGGAACTCCCGCTTGAATAGAAGTAATTTCCTCTCTTCTAATATTTTAAAATTCATTCTTTTAGAAGAGGAAAATTTATGTTTAATCCCTTTAAAAATTTAAAAATAGTTGTTTTTATATTTATGCTGATCCTTTTTGTTGAATCATGTATGGAATTTCCTGAAGAACCTTCAAAAATTGGACAATTGTCAACTATTATTGTCTTAAATGCTAATCCTTATAATAATACAAAAAATTTAAGATATCATGATTTTCCCGCTTACTATGATAGTATAGATGTTTCTTACATGATTAGCTTAGCGGTCGATAAAAAAGAATCACTTAATTTCACTATAATACCAGCGACAATAATAATAAGAAACGATACTTATATATTCTCTTTTACTACACAAAGTTCGGATAGTAATGAAAATTTAATCACGTCACGTGGAATACGATTCCCATCAATTTCATCAGATACCCTAGTTTTCAAAGGAGGGGAAAAATACGATATTTTATTAGAAACCAATAGTGGTTTTGATATGAAGGGATATACCACGATACCCGGTGATTTTCATTTCATTCCTTATAAGAACGGAAAATATATAAAAAGAACTGGGGCGAATAAGTGGAAAATGCGTTGGTCTAAAAGTATAAATAGTTACAATTATTGGTTTGCAATTAATGGATTACATGATTCTTATGAAGAAGAAATGGTTGTTTTATCTGCACATGGAAATATAAGTGGAGAAGAGATTGAGTTCAGTTTTGCTTACTTATTACATGGGCATCAAACAGAACCTGAAATAGATACACCATTACCTGATAAATTCTACGCCTGGGTACTGGCCACCGATGAGAATCTCTATAGATACAAATTTCTTCAACAGGATCCTGCCGGCTGGTATAGCGGTTTTGGAGTTGCCGGCTCTACAAATTTGATGACATTAGAATTTGAACAAAATTTAAACGAGGAATATCTTGAATAATATTAGAAATCTAAATTTTAATAAAGAAATTTGTTTTTTATTATTAATCATCATTTTAACACATAATCTTATTGCTTCGTCTGCAAAATCAAAAGAGTGTTTCTTGAGGGGACACGTCTTTACTGCTGATTCTTCCATTGTTATACCAAATGCATTTATCTGGGTTGATGAAATTCCCTGGGGAGAAGTGGACGGAAATGGTTTTTTTGAAATTTCCCTTGAAGCAGGTAGAAATTATTTAATTACTATTTCATGTATAGGATTCAAATCGTTATCAAAAAAAATTATTATCCGTCAAGGTGAAAATGAAATTAATTATTTTCTTCCAATTGATGTTATCCATTTTCCATCGATTCAAGTAGAAGCCTCCAGTTCAAAATTTACCGATAAAATTGGTAATATTACATTTACCACTGGTGACATTAAACGAAAACGGGCTCCCATTCTTCAGGATCCAATTCGTATTTTAGAGGGTAATCCGGTTGTAAATATGGAAAATGATTTCAATACAAGGCTGATCGTAAGGGGTGGATCCTCTGACCAGGTCCGTTTTAAGATTGACAATTTACCCCTTTTTGATATTTACCATATTGGAGGAATTTTGTCAGCTATTAACCCCGATCCCATTCATTCTATGGAGTTAAAATACGCTGGGTTCAATGGTGAGGATGGAGACCGTCTTTCTGCTTCAATAAAGATTAACACTCTTTCGGAATCTAATAAAAGATTGCATGGTAAAATCAGCCTCAGTCTAATTTCCGAATCCTATTTTGTAAAAATCAATCCTTTTAATAGGCACTTTTTCTATCTTGCCTATAGGAGAACCCATTATAACACCGCCGGTAGAATAATAAAAAATACATTCCCTTATGGTTTTTATGATGTAATCGGGAAATGGCATTGGAAAATCAATGACACTAACATATTGTCAATTAATGGATTTCAATCTACGGATTTTGCTACCTTTACAGGAAGTGATACTCTTGGTAATAAGCACCAGATAAAGTGGGGCAATAGAGCATTTGGTATAAATTTGACCTCATTAATAAATCAAAAAATGTCATTAGAGTCCAATTTATATTATACACAGTTTTGGAATTCAGCAAACGTACCATTTAAAATGAAAAATACAAAAAATATAATTGAAGAGTATGGTATTAGACAGCAGTTAGTTTTTTCTCTTGCTGAAAAATTATTCAGAATTGGATGGAAATACAACTACATATCATATAGCTATTGTTGGGAATTCTTCTTAAATAAAAAAAACAGCGGAGCAATAGATTTTGGCCCCTATATTTTTTATGACTGGGCATTTCCTGATGAAGAGCACAACAACACCCAATCAAATCTTCACGCCTGGTTAGATTTCGAACAAAATATTACAAAAAAACAAATATTGTCTATATCACTTCGTTATTTTGATTTGCAATCGAAAATGCAAACTATATCTCCAAGTATTGGTTATAATTACAGGATTTCCCCTTTAATACAATTATCATTACACTACGACCGAATGACTCAGTCAATTTGTAAATTCCAGGATAGAGGAGCACTAGATATAATGGGTTTATGGTTTGAAAATGGCGGCAGAATATCAAAGATGGATCAATACGCTATTGAGATGAGAGCACAATTTTTAAATTTTCACCGTTTTCGTTTTGGGGCTTATTTTAAGAATTATTCTGATCTCGGACGTTCTATTAACCGAGGTCCAACCTTAATTTTCGGCAAGGGTCAATCAACCGGCATAGAGTTGTCCCTTAGAAAAACAGCTGGTTTATTTCAATATAGTGTAGATTATACATGGAGTTTTGCCCTCTCTCAATTTAGTAAAGTTACTATTTTTCAAAAATATGATAAACGCCACCGTTTACACATTGAATCAGTACTGAATTTTTCGAAACGTTTATTTGTATCATTAAATTTTTATTATTCTTCAGGAGCACCTTACTACCCATGGAATATTAAATATGTTAAAATGAATCCGGCGGCAATAGGGAATGATATTCTCTCTATGCGATTAGATTTTTTAGAACCAGTTCAAAGTAATGTAAATACAGCTCGATTTCCAGAATACCATCGAATGGACATTTCAATTTCATATCTGACTTCTTTCCTTAAACGTGATCTTAGTATTATTTTAGGTATTTTTAATATTTATAATCATCCTTGAAATATTAACTCACTAATAGTTAAGTCTACCCTTAGCTTTTCGGACTTATCGGTTGGTTCAGTTACAGTAA
>JAHJGX010000128.1 GCA_018824205.1 bacterium | reverse complement strand
TTGACCATTGAAATCCAAATCTTTAAATTGTTTCTTGTGAGTCATATCGGTCTCCCTTCTTTTAGTGTTATTTTTGGTCTTCTAAAATTAAGAAGGGATACCGATAAGGGCTAACACTCACTTTTAAACATAATATCTACTTTTATTTTTACCTTCTGAAAATAACTGTTAACCTAACAACCAACAAAACCAACATTAAAGTTAATATCAATATGCTTATTTTCTTCATCGGCCATCATCTGGGAAATTGCTTTAACCTCAGTACTATTTGTACTGTTGGCAACATGTTCATAAACCGCTTTGCCCTGCTGTTCCAGTAAAAGGGCTTTCTTTAAAACTTCAATTGCACTTTGATTAACCATATCACTCCTATTTATATAATAACGCAACAAATATTGACTGAAAATCTGTCAATATCAATGTTTTTATAAAATCAACCAGTCTTATGAAAATAATGTTTGCGGGGATGCTGTATTTTTTTCAATACAAAGAGGTGAATTGTTTTGAACATTGTTTACAAGTGTTGAGACGGGACAGGCTTCTAATACATTTTGAAATGGCTGCAATGTTTCTAACGCAACCCCGGAATCATTCTTTTTATAATTCAGCCAAATATCCAGATTTGCACCATTCAATATTGCCGGCATGCGGTGATGAATAAATTCCAGATCATGGTTTGCCGCAGTTGTGATTACGGTATAAGTAAATACCGGAACTCCTTGATTATCAGTCCATTGATTCCACAAGCCAGCCATCGATAAAATGCCTTGATCGGGTTTTGAAATATAATACGGTTGCTTTCCGGAAGGAGTTTTTCGCCATTCATAATAGCCGTCAGTAATGACAATGCAGCGGTTAGTTCCAATCAAATCTGAAAACGATCGTTTCTCTGTCAGGGTTTCGGAACGGGCATTGATAAACATCGGTTTCAGGGTTTTATGCTTTCCCCAGTTCGGGACCAGTCCCCAGCGCATCGGTTTGACAATCCGCTGCTCATCATACACCAAAATCGGCATTGTTTGGGTTGGGGCCACATTGTAATTCGGCTGATGATCGAAGGAATCGTCCCAGATCTGGATGGACAATTCTTCAATGATCTCCATTTTGCCCTTGGTTAGTGTTTTTCTTCCGCACATGGTTAAATATAAGATAATTGACACGGAGTTCCACAGAGAATTCACTGAAAAAACCACAAAGACATAAAGGCACAAAGAATATTTATGCTTCTTTTTGGTTCAATTTGATTCGATTTTTTTATCATATAATTATTTCGCGTCTTAGTGCCTTCGTGGTTGCATTTTCTCTCGTTTCGGGGTTGCCCGCCTGCCTATTGGCGATCTTGTCGGGCAGTTACTCCGAAACATAACATATTATCCATAAAACCACAAAGACACAAAGGCACAAAGAATATTTATGCTTCTTTTTGGTTCAATTTGATTCGATTTTTTTATCATATAATTATTTTGCGTCTTAGTGTCTTCGTGGTTGCATTTTTTCTCGTTCCGGGGTTGCCCGCCTGCCTATCGGCGATCTTGTCGGGCAGTTACTCCGAAACATAATATTTCATCACACCAATCAGCTTCTCCGGAGCACGTGCATTCCAGATGATTTGTTATCCCGAGCAATATGATTAAAATCTATTCGTATTGAATCCATTATTAATCTCCATTGTATGCCTAAAGCCCAAGCTCACCAGTTGCAAATAGAGCGCAGCGGAATTCCCGTCCATGAACATGGCATTGTTATGCTCTCCTATATTCACAAGGCCTAATTCTATCATGTAAAATCCTGGCGACCTTCTCAATTGACTTTTGTGTCGTATCAATTTTCACTGAATCTGTTGTTTCGCACAAGCGCAAAGACTCAAGGCATCCCGCAATTTTGTCCTTCTCTCTTCCGGCGAGTTCAAGTCTATCTCTGTATACATTTTCGTCACATGTCAAAGTGAACTTCTGCAATACAAAATCTGTCGTCCGCAAGCAGTTCAAAATATGGCTGAATACTTCATCACTGCGGAAAATCCATGAAAACAGCACAAATCTGTATTCAGAACAATTGAGGAATCTATCAAGCAGAAAAACCATATTACCTTCTGCCATTCTCCTGGTCTCTTCCGTTACGATCCATGGATTGGCCATCCAGCACCAATCACCGTCAAGCCAGACACTCTTGTTAAGCAGCCGCTGTAGTTCTCTACATGTTGTTGTTTTACCGACGCCGGGAGAGCCATTGACTATGACGAGTTTCTTCTTCATGGAGTCATCTTATCAAGCATAGCAAGTTATTCTATAGTTTTCCATATCATATTCAAATATCACTGGAATATTATCGATTTTCAAAGATATTCTGCGCAAATCATATCAAATCTAATCGACAAAACTTTTAGCATTAGTTGCATCGGGAGCTCACTCCCGGCGCATCTATCGCAACTCTTCATCGCACCATCAAGTCTGAGGACCTGACGAAAGGATTAAAATCTATCCGTATTAAATCCATTATTAATCTCCATTGTATGCCTAACCGATCGAAATCACCGGACCAGTGGGGCGCGCCCGGCGCGCCTTGCTGGGTACGGTGAATTTCTTGGTTCGCCTTCTTCAGTTGCGTATCTAACTTCCTGAAAAGGCACGGATGCTCCTAAAAAGGGCGTGTGGCTCAAGATCGTTTGCTTCCACGGTAGCCATAAGGCAACTTTCCAGTGTGTCGGGGTCTCCAAATCGCTTCTCCTTCCGTATTTTGGAGACTATCAGGAACAGCAACTCTGAAAGGTCGTGACCACGCATCCTCTTCATTGGATCGGCATCAAGGCCCTGGAAGACCTTCTCAACGGCCGCAGAGAAGATATCTTTGTCCTGAGTTCTCACGTTCTTCTGAAGGTAGGCACGGATAAAGCCAGCAGCTTCGAACGTGATCGATGAGCCCACAATTGAAATGTAGCGTCGGAACTGAATCCACGACATACCCCACTCCAATACTTCGTTTGCGGCGCGTATCGCATAGATTTGCTCCAGCACGGCGATACACTGAGAAATGAGATGCTGAGCGGTTATTGAGAGGCCGCCAAGTGCAACTATTAAACCGGCGGGTATTAATTGTGTAATTCATCTTGCGTATGCAATCTTTGGATGTTTAAAGTAATTCATCACACGCTTAGGCATTTTCTGCAGCATCCGCATATGTGACAAAACACCCTTCTTTAAACTCTTTTCA
>JAHJGX010000127.1 GCA_018824205.1 bacterium | reverse complement strand
TTCAATTAATTTTAGAAAATCAGACTCGGTAAGAATTGCGACACCCAAATTCTTCGCCTTGTCAGCCTTGGAACCGGCATTTTCACCGATGACTACATAATCCGTATTTTTACTGACGGATGAAGATGCCTTACCGCCGAGTTTCTCGACCATCTCTTTGGCTTCGTCCCTGGTGAATTGTGTCAGTGTGCCGGTAAAGACGAAGGTTTTTCCGGCAAGTTTATTACTTTTTATGAATTTGAGTGGATTGAAAATTGTAACACCACTTTTTTTTATCTGTTTAATCATTTCAATATTTGAATCTTCATTAAAAAAGTAGCTAATTGTCGAACCAGATGTTGGACCGATTCCATCTATAAATTCAAGTGATTCAGAATTTATATTGATTAGGTCTTCGATTGAATCATATTTTTGTGATATTAATTTACTTACGCTTTCCCCGGCATGTGGAATACCAAATGAAAAAAGTATTTTATTCATTGGAATCGGACTCTGCTTTTTCTTATTAATTTCATCAATAATATTTTGGGCAGATTTATCAGCCATACGTTCCAATGAAACAAGACTTTCCTTCTTTAGAGTAAAAATATCAGCAATATTTTTTATTAATTCATTATCAATTAATTGATCAATTAACTTTTCACCAAGACCGTCCAAATTCAAAGCGCGTTTTGAAACAGCATGCTGAAGTCGACCTTTTAGTTGGGCCGGGCAATTCATGTTCTGGCAGCGGTGCTTGGCCTCGCCTTCGGGACGGAGCACATGACCGCTGCAAACCGGACATTCATCGGGAATTTGATACTTCTGTTCAGTTCCGTTGCGGCGTTCGGTGATGACTTTGACGACCTGTGGAATAACATCACCTGCCCGCTGGATGACAACCCAGTCACCCAACCGGATATCTTTCCGGTCAATTTCATCCTGGTTGTGCAGCGTGGCGTTGGAGACTACTACGCCGCCTACATTCACCGGTTCAAGATGGGCGACCGGTGTTACGGCGCCGGTGCGGCCGACACTGGCTTCGATGTCCAATATCTGGGTGATTTCCTGCTGGGCTTTGAACTTGCCGGCAATGGCCCAGCGCGGGCTGCGGGATTTAATACCCAGCTCTTCCTGTTGGGCAATGGGATTTACCTTAAAAACCACGCCATCGATATCGTAGGATATAGAATCCCGGTTTTCTTCAATATGTCGATAATATTCCAGCAGTTCATCGGGTGATTGACACAGTTTGATCAGCGGATTAACCCGGAATCCCCATTTCGGAAGGATTTGTAGAAATTCATAGTGTGAATCGAACGCAATACCTTCACAGGCGCCTAGCGAATAACACCAGATATTCAATGGCCGTTTGGCCGTGATACGGGAGTCCTTCTGGCGGAGCGATCCGGCAGCAAAATTGCGTGGATTAGCAAATGTATCTTTACCTTCGGCGAGTAGCTGCTCATTCAGTTTTTCAAAATCTCGGCGATCTATGTATACTTCGCCCCGAACTTCAAGAAGGGCGGGAGCCGGAATCGTATTGTCTTTCAGCTTTAGCGGGATCGAACGGATGGTTTTCAGATTTTGGGTAATATCTTCACCGGTAATACCGTCACCGCGGGTGGAACCATTGATAAAAATACCGTTTTCGTAGACAAGCTCAACTGCCAAACCGTCAATTTTCGGTTCTGCGACAAATTCCACATTTTTTCCCTGCAACGTTTTTTGAACCCGCTTGATAAACTCGGTTAGCTCGACCTCATTCATGGCATTATCAAGGCTAAGCAGCGGAACCCGGTGGGTGATATTACCAAATTCCGTTAATGGATTTGCTCCGACACGTTGCGTTGGTGAATCCGGGGTTTTCAGATCCGGGTTACTTTCCTCCAGATTCTGAAGTTCCCGCATCAGCCGGTCATATTCGGCGTCGCTGATCGTGGGATTGTCTAAAACGTAGTAGCTGTGGTTGGCTTCGTTGATCTGTCTGCGGAGTTCAGTGACACGTTCTTGGAATAGATCCATAGCGTGAATTTAAGCATTGTTGGAATAAAGGTTAAGAAAAAACAGCCCCGGAATATTTCCGGGGCTGGGGAGTTTGGGTATTTTTAAAATGCGGTGTGGCTTACTCGGTCTTTTCTTCGAGTTTCGCCATTTCTGCCAGTTTTAAAAACGGTTTTACCAAGTCAATCGGCAGCGGAAAAATGATTGTGGAATTGTTTTCCGTAGCGACCTCGCGCAAGGTCTGTAAATAACGCAGTTGCAAGGTCATTGGCTGTTTGGTCAATATTTCGGCTGCTTCCAGCAGTTTGGCTGATGCCTGAAATTCACCTTCGGCATTGATGATCTTGGCCCGGCGTTCACGTTCGGCTTCCGCCTGTTTGGCCATTGCGCGTTGCATTTCAGTCGGCAGATCAACGTGTTTGATTTCGACCTGGGAGACTTTAATGCCCCATGGATCGGTGTGTTTGTCCAAAATTGCTTGCAGGTCTAAATTGATTTTTTCACGACTGGAAAGCAGGTCATCAAGTTCCGCTTCACCCAGAATGCTGCGCAGAGTGGTCTGAGCGAGTTGGGAAGTGGCGTAGAAAAAATCCTCTACTTCCACGATCGCTTTTGTGGGATCCATGACCCGGAAATAAACAACGGCGTTGACTTTGACCGATACGTTGTCTTTGGTGATAATGTCCTGGGACGGTACGTCGTGAACGACGGTCCGCAGACTGACTTTGACCATTTTATCAATGATCGGAATCAACAAGATCAGTCCCGGCCCTTTGGCATTAATTATCCGACCCAAACGAAAAATAACCCCTCTCTCATATTCTTTCAGCACCCGAATCATGCTGGATAAAAGGAAGAGCGCCAGTACGATAATTGATATTAATGGTAATTGCATGAGATTCTCCTTCTGTGTTTATGATTTAAATTCTTCGACAGTCAATAGCATATGATCAACAGCTTTGACGGTGATTTGAGCATTTTTAGAAATTGGTTCAAGCGCTGTGGCTTTCCAGATTTCACCATGGACCTCCACGGTTCCGGAATTGCCAATTTCAGTGATTGCCCGGCCCATCTCACCGATAATACCTTCCATACCGGTGGTTGGTTTGTTTTTATGGGCTTTGGCTGCATAGGACAGCGCTACAACAAAAAAAAGCACTGTGCAAATGACAACGGGAATAATAACCGCCAGGGAAACCGAGAACAGCGCTTTGGGTGCTTCACTGACGTCAAACAGCATCATGGATCCGAGTATCATTGATATTAATCCTCCAATTGTTAAAAGTCCGTAACTGGTAATGCTTATCTCAAGTATAAACAGAATAATCGCAATTATAATCAGCGCCAGACCGGCATAATTGATTGGCAGAATCTGAAATGCAAAAAAGGCGAGTACTAAAAAGATTCCACCTAAAACTCCCGGAAAAATCGCTCCGGGACTGCGAATTTCAAAAAACAGGCCGTAAAATCCGAGAATCATCAGCAGATAAGCAATGTTGGTATCGCTAATGATGTTCAGTATTTTTCGGTGAAAACCCAGGGGGCGTTCGACAATCCGGGCATTATGTGTAGCTAATGTTTTTTCACCGTCCGGCAGTTTGGTAACTTTACCATCCAGATACTCGATAAGATCATCGAGATCGCCGGCAATTAAATCGACAATTCCCAAATCAACAGCTTCAGTTTCAGTGATGGAGACGCTTTTACGGACGGCTTCTTCGACCCATTTTTCATTGCGTCCCCGTTCTCGGGCGAGACTGCGAATCTGGGCGACTGCATCGTTGGTGACCTTTTCCATCATGGTTTTGGTTTCCGAGGTATCGGGTTTATCACCTCCAAATGGATTGCCGCCACCGCCCATGTTGACCGGATGGGCAGCGCCAATGTTTGTGCCCGGCGCCATCGCCGCAAAATGTGCGGAAACAGTAATAAAAACGCCGGCCGAAGCAGATTGCGCACCACGGGGACTTATGTAGACGACGACCGGGACTTCTGAATTGAGGATAATTTTAATAATATCCCGCATGGATGTCATCAGACCACCGGGTGTATCCATTTTCAGGATCAGGCATTCCACACCGGATTTTTCGGCATCGTAAATATTATCGCCAATATAAGATGCGGCAACCGGATTGATGACACCATCATATTCCAGGACCCATATTTCTTTTTGCTGAGCGCTGTTGTCATCGGCAAGGATTATGGATGCCGCCAGTAATACTATTGAAAACAGGGCAGTAATTATTTTCCTTTTCATATTTGGTTTCCTTACCGGAATATACGGGTTAAATAAAACTAACTCAAATATTTATCAAAGAAATTAAAATAATTATGATCGTCTGCCGTTCAGGATCCGGTAATCCATATTTTTGTCGAATTCATCGGATGGATAAGACAGGGTCGTTTGATCATCGAAGAGGATTACAATGTAATAGAACAATTTTGAATTCTTATCGGAAGATTCGCGTAGGGTATATTGAAAACGTCCTTTGTTGAATACCATTGGTTCAGGGTTAAACCGGCCGGTCTGACCATAACGCGTAAAGATTGTGATGTTCTGAACATTGTCAATATTGCGTCCCAGGTCGCAGAATAACTTGACCACATCCTGCACGGCTATGACTTTCGCCGATCGTTTTTCCTGGACAATGGGGACAATGACCGGGTTGGTTTTTGGGTTTTCTTCAGGATAAGCCAGGAGTGAAAAACCGCTGAACTCTGCCGTAATGAAATAGATAAATGAATCGGTCTGAACCATTTCCGGAATCAGTTGAAAGGTGTAAACGCCGTTGTCATTTATCATCGGATATTCGGTGTATAGGTTTTTGATGTCATCTTTGATAAATATACCGACATCGATTAACTGGTAACTGCCGGGATCGACAACGCAATGGATCCAGTCGAATTGATCATAATAGAATTTGTCCGGAACCCGATGATAAATTTGAGGAATATCGCCGGCATGCAGAATAGAGGCAAGGAAGATTAGCAGGGGAAATTGCCTAAAATATTTCATCAGTACAGAGTATATATTCAAACGGCTAATTATAACAGTATCGCCAGGGACATTGATAAACGGTCATTAGTATAGGATTGGGTAGTATAAACCTTAGTATTGTCATAATTAAAATAGGGGTGTGGGACCGTTTGATTTCCAATGGCGCGTTGGTAAGAAAAACCAAGAATCAGTGATTTCATCAGAATTGTCTCGATGCTGGCCCCGATCAGGTGGTTAATTTCTTCGTCTTCGTTCTGAAGGTCTGCATAGGGTGATGGAATCCAGCGATAGGCAAAACGGGTGGATATGGCCTTTCCCAGCGGAACCGCCATGGAGAGGCTGATGTCTGTTGTGCGCCGTAGATTCCAGTAGAGATCCCGGTTGACATCGTCATTGTTCGTCAATTGATCCACTTCAATATCCTGCCAATTGTGGACAACAAGGTCTGCGCCGAGCGTAATCGAACCGAGTTTTACCGCAAAGCTGGGAGCCACTTCCCAGGGATATCGGGAAGTATATTCAATGTTATCATAATTAGTCGAATCCCAGGGTGCGCCATCGTCATATCTGTAATCTTGAGTAAATTCACTAAGTTCATGAATATGCAATTTCAATGGTGTTGATAGCCGGAGCCCAAATTTAAAATTATCGGACTGGTAAACCATTCCCATATCTATATTGAATCCGTCGTATTCCGGTTTAATAGTCTCAAGGTAATAAAAAGTTGAATATGTATATAAACTATTGATATCAGATTCCGATTTTATTGATTCATAGCTGCGGTTGCCGCTGTGAAAATTCATGGAAAGACCGACGTTAAAATTGGGCATAAATTCGACGGCGCCGGCAAAGCGCAGGGTGTTCATGGTTCCGGATTCTTCGATATCCATTTTTTCCGTGACATTGCCAAGATCAAACGTGGTTGCGCCCTCACTTTTCAGGGAAGAATAATAATAAGCCGATGGTTCATAGCTGACCGCCAATATCATGTTGCCCTGATACACGGGTACCGGATACGCAAAACCAAAATAGTCGGTGTGAAAGGCCATCAACGCAGAATAATTGCCGGGAATTTTTCCATTTAGATAGGAATGATTATTTTGGTATAAATTATTGGCCGACAGACTGGCCTTAGGCCGTTTTATATTGATCAGAAAGGCCGGGTTGGACTGGGTGGAAGAGATATCGCCGGACAACAAGCTGTTGTTTTGCAATAAAAATGAGGATGCTCCAAATCCGCTAACAGTCCAAAAGGGCCTGAACGCTTCGACGCTCATCGCTTCACTGAAAAACTGGGCAGAGAGAAAACCCGGGATACAAAGTGTGATTGCCAGAATAGTTAAAAATTTCCGAACTGAAGACTTCAAGTATACTCCTGTTAATTACTTTTCTTTGATGAACTTTTTGATGATTCCGATGACGAACTCTTTGACGAACCGGATCGTGAGGATGAACTATTGGAACTGCGACTACTCGAACTCCGGCTGCCGGAAGAGCTACTTGACGACGAGCTGCTGGAACTGCTTTTGGCCGGGGCACTATAGCTGGACCGTGACGATCTACTTGATGAAGAACTGGAGTCGGATTTTGGTGTTGAGATGGTTTTTGTCTCCGACGATGAGGGTGATGCCAATTTTGATGGCGGTGATGAGTTTCTGGATGAGGAACTCTTTTTCACCGGCACTGTAATGGTTCTTCCGGCACTGGTAGTGGACGTCGGTCGACTTTTTATCGGCTTAGTTTCCGATCTTGCCGGTGGAATCAGGGTCGTTTGAAATCCGGGCACATCTTCGTCGGGTGACTTCGTTGGCCGAACATCAAGAGCCTCAATATTACGGACGCTTTTATCGGGTTTGACAATACCTTCTGGCAGGGATTGGGTACCAGGCTGGGAACTGCCCGAAGCGGTGGAACTGGTTCCACTGCCGGCAGCCATCGGCAGGTTCATGGTGTTCTGAAAATTGGAGTTGTTGCTGATGGGTATGCGACTCGCCTGACTGGTGGACGAAGAGCCGCTGCTTGGCTCTCGGTTTGCAGAAAGCTGCTCCCGTCCCACAGAAACCTTTTTGGTATTTGCGTACCCACTGTGATAATAATTAGGACGATGGTAATAATAGCCGTGGCTGTAATAATGTCTGGAATAGGGGTGATTATACCAACTGTTATAGCCATAATAGCTATAGGGAGAATAGTATCCGGCATACCCCCAATCCCAGAAGGGATCATAAAAGAATGGGTCATATACACCGAGATAACATGAATGGTTATAACCCCAGCTTGAATTCCAGTTCGGTCTGTAACCAGAATAGAAATAACTATCGGGATTATACCCGTACCATAAATATTCTTTCATAAAGTCACGAGATCTATCCCGATATCCCAGATTATATTCCGAGGGTTCGTTTTCCTGGGATTGATAAACCGTATCCGGTTCGGTATCATATTCTTCTTCTGTATAATACTCTTCCCGGGAAATCGGTTCTGATAATTGCGTATAACAAGCGGAAAGAGCAGAGATACCAATAACCAGAAAGGTGATTTTTAGGGATATATTTTTCATAATTTCGTCCTTTTTATCTGGTTGAATATACTGTTCATTATCCATGTCGTCAAGTGATTCCTGTTTATTTGACAACTGAAAGTGAGAAAAGTTTCAGATTGATGTGATTCAAATCTAGTTTTTTTGAATTCCGGGATTTTTTGCTGAAATAACAAGACTCGCCGGCAGAAGGGTGATACCGCTTGAGTTTTGAAGAATGCCGCGGATGACGATGGGCCGGTTTTGTAATCCCTCAAGACCCTTGATGGGGATGATTTTCCGGGTCCATTGATCCGGGACACAGCGCTCAAAAATCAGTTCATGTTCCATCTCGATTTCACCGGAAAAAACCGTCGTTAAAAGATGCAATTTTACGCTGTCCATGGCGAAACTGCGGGACTTCAGATCGATCAGCAGGCTGGCGTTTTCGCCGGGGCTGAGAAAACCATCATTGTTGGGATCTTTAAAAACCATGCCGGCCAGGTACTCATTCTGGATTTCCGGTTTTGGACGGTGAACAAACTCGCTTCTTTTCCAGTCCGGTCTCGGGAGCACATTTACGGCGAATGTCTGGCGATCTGTTTCCCCGCTGTTGTCGGAGACAGCGACTGAAAATTGATAATCTCCGGGTTCTTCGGCAACCCAGTAGAGAATGCCCGATTTGGCCAGCATTTCGGCGTTAACCGGACCACCGGTCTGCCGGTACTCCAAATCGTCAAACAGGTCGATATCGACAGCGCTTACCCGATAAATAAACACATCACCTTGTAGAACGGTTGCCGGTGGCATTGAAACAATTTTGGGCGGATTGTTTGTTTTTTGGGTGGTTGTTGTTGTCGTGATATTTGCAGGAGCAGTTTCCGGGAACAATGAAACCGTTTGGGGAGCTAAGGATCGGAAGATATCACCGTTATTGATTTTCTCCCACTTCAGGCTGGCAACAACCAGATCCGCTTTATAATAGCCATGTTTGAAAAACGGATTGACGGTGGCAAATTTTTCCGACGGCACAGATGTGTAAACGAGTCTGGAACCACTGACTGACCAGTCGGGTAATGAGATCAAGGGCATTTGGTACAGATCATCATTATCAACCTGAATCTCAACGGTTGCGGTCGTTGAATCTTTTCCATGGACGCCAATGAGTGAACCGTCCTGAAAATTGACCAGGTTCCATTGACCGCTGGGACTTACTGTAATGCCGTAAATTGCTTTTCTGTCCGTATGAAAACTGTTTGATTTATCCGACTCCAGGTCTCCGCGATTCAGTTTGTACAAGCCGTTTCGCAACTTTTCAATCCAGCGCAACTGGAAGTCGTCACTCAACAGAACCGGCGAAAAATTTGCGCTCACGTAGGACTCGGTCAGGTTTTTCGATTGGCGTGAGGGAATATGATAAAGTTTTAGATTTGCGTCGATTACTCCGGAATAGAGTACGGTTGCATTATCCGGCAGCAGTATTGGCGTGTTGCCGAAAATTGGCAATTCCGTGGATTCTCCGGATTCAATATTGTAAAGCATTACCTGCCGGGCAAATCCTCTGGCGTAGATTATTTTACTGCGGTCATCGGAAAAAGAGGGGAAGAGTAAATCGTCGGTAGACTCGATAATTTTGCGATAGTCTCCACCCTGAACCGGAATCGTGTAGATGCAGTCCCAGGAATCCCCGTCAAGCCGGCCATTGAAAATAACAGTTTGACCGTCGGTATCAAATCGTGAAGAGATTATATAATTGGAAACGATATTCGGAATCAGTGTCTGCGGATTTTGCAGAATGAATTTGGGACCGTCATATGACGCGGGTTTACTGCATTGAAAAAAAGGAGAACCAAATAGCAAAATGAGAAATATAGTCAAAATAAGGTAATAAAATCGTTGCTTACTCAATCGTTCAATCCTTTCTGCATTGAAAAAGTTTAATGTGTTAAGGACTGAAAAACAATAAAAACCTTTGCTAATTATCCCTAAAAAATTCCAATTACAGACTCTTTGGCCATAATAAGGCGTATGAAAAGTGTGGCGATTAGCGTATATTTTGCAAAATGAAGCGACTGTATCGAAAAATAATCTCTTTCTGCGGTGCCTGGATTGGCGCTCGGTATATCTACCGGGAACTGATATTCCCCTTCCTTTTTTCAATCAGTGTTGTGACCTTTGTGTTGCTTACTAATTTCCTGTTTAAATCGGTGGATCGCCTCCTGGGAAAGGGACTTCAGATATCGGTAATATTTGAGTTTTTGTACCTGAATCTTGCCTGGATTATTGCTATGTCAATCCCCATGGCTGTGCTGGTCGCTGCGCTCATGGCCTACGGCCGCCTCGCTGAAGACAACGAGATTACCGCCATGCGGGCCAGCGGGATCAGTTTCACGACGATTCTGGGGCCCGGAATTATCTTCGGGATACTGATCAGCATTTTCATGATGTATTTCCACAATAATATTTTACCCGAATTCAATCATAAAGCCCGTCTGCTGGCGGGAGATATTTACCGGAAGCGGCCCGGTCTGAATATTGAGCCGGGATATTTTATGGATGAAATCCCGGATTATTCCATTTATGTCAAAGAGAGAGTCGGCGACAGCCTGCGGAAATTGACCATTTACAACAAGGATTCACAGTCGGTTCAAACCACCATTTACGCCGACAGCGGTTATTTAAAAGTCGATGGCAATACGGTGTTATTTACGCTTTTTTCCGGTGAAATCCACGAGCTGGATCTGGAAAACCTGGAAGATTACCGGCGCACGGATTTTGAGAAACACCGGATCGCAATTCCCGTTGACAACCTGATGCTGGAACGCCGCGAATCGGCCCGCCGGGGCGATCGGGAAATGACGATCGCCATGATGCGGGAAAATGTGAAAAAATACACCCGTGAGCGGGATAAGGTCTATTCCAAAATCCAGAAACTG
>JAHJGX010000126.1 GCA_018824205.1 bacterium | reverse complement strand
CATAACCGGCATCTCGATGTCGGATAAGACAATATCCGGTTGAATCTTATCATAATTATCCAGCGCTTCTTTTCCATTTACGGCTGTAAAGACCTCCAAGCCCTTTTCCTCAAAAAAGGTCATATAGAATTCTCTGATATAGGCCTCATCATCGGCTATTAATATTTTCTGCTTCCTCTCAGTCTTGAAAGGCAGCTGAACCGTAAAAGTCGTCCCTTTGCCAGGCTCCGATTCGACTGACACTCTGCCCTTGTGCTGCTTCTCTACAATATCTTTCACTACAACCAGTCCCAGCCCGGTTCCCAATCCATCTGCTTTTGTCGTATAATAAATTTCAAATATCTTATCAAGTTTTTCCTTTTCAATTCCGGAGCCCGTATCCTGAATAGAAATCTCTGCAAATTTGCCATCCTTTGAAACAGAGGATCGAAGTGTGAGGATTTTTTCTTCACAGCCGGCCATGGCGTGTGAAGCATTTACGATGAGATTGCGAAAAACCTGGATCAAACGGTTAGAGTCTCCAATCACTTGCGGAAGATCGGGATAGAAATTCCTCTGTATTTTATAATGTTTAATTTCCCCGGTGTTAATCAGATTCTCTACGCTTTCTTCAAGAACTGCATTCAGATCCAGCAACTCCTGTTTCGGCAATACCGGTCTGGAAAGATTCCTATAAGCAGAAGTGATGTTTTCAATTCGCTTTGTTTCCCGAATAATTAATTCAAAGGTCTTTTTTAATTGTTCATCCAAGTCTTCCATCAGGTATAGCTGCGCCCTGCCGCTAATGACTGTAAGCGGATTATTGATCTCGTGAGCTATCTTGGCGCCCATCTGACCCAAAGACGCCAGCTTCTCGGATTGAATTAATTTTTCCCTCAGATGTTTCTCATCTTCGTATGCCCGCTGTAGTTTTCCATGAGTTTCAACTAAGCTCTGATGCATCTTTCGGGCTTCTTCCTCTGCCCTCTTGCGCTCGGTAATATCCCGCTCGGTGGTAGCTGCTCCAATTAATTTACCATTTTCATCAACAAGTTTTGTAACAACCATCCATACATCTAATATTTTGTCGTCTTTTGTTTGTCGTTTTGTTTCGAAGTTTGTAACAAGTTCACCTTTTTTCAAACTGACTATAAAATTTAATGCTTCGGCTTTTAATTCTTCAGGCACCAAATCCGTCACATTCATTTTGAAAGCTTCTTGTGCGCTGTAGCCGTATGTTTTTGTTGCTCCGGCATTCCATGCTGTTATGTTGCCTTCTAAATCCTGAATTGTGATAGCATCATTTGAATCTATTACTACAGTTGCCATACGAGAAAGTTCTTGTGTCTGGTCTAATAATTGCTGATTGGAAGCTCTTAATTTCTCCTCTGCCTGCTTGCGCTCCTCGTTTTGAAAGACAAGTTCTTTGTTGGCAATGGTTAATTCTGCTGCACGCTTCTCTTTCTCCTCGTTTTGAAAGACAAGTTCTTTGTTTGCAATGATTAATTCTGCTGCACGTTTTTCTTTCTCCTCGTTTTGAAAGGAAAGTTCTTTGTTTGCAATGACTAACTCTGCCGCACGCTTCTCTTTCTCCTCGTTTTGAAAGACAAGTTCTTTGTTTGCAATGATTAACTCTGCCGCACGCTTCTCTTTCTCCTCATTTTGAAAGGCAAGTTCTTTATTGGCAATGATTAATTCTTGTTCAGCACGTTTGCGCTTGGTGATATCCATCACAGTGCCGAGCATGTGGTCGGGGTTGCCGTCGGCGTCGCGGATCAATTCAGCCTGTTCATGGACCCACAAGACTGTTCCATCGGATATCAGAATGCGGTGATCTATATCTAATTCCGAGATGCCCTGTATTGCAGAATCAATCCCCTTCGTCACGAAATCGAGATCGTCCGGATGAGCGATCTGCTTGGTGAGTTCAAAGGATGCTTTTTGTTCTTGTGGATTAACACCATAAAGGCGATAGATTTCATCAGACCAGTAAACCTCATTCGTCTTGAGATTTACGTCCAGGAAGCCCATTCGTGCCACTTGTTGCGCTTTCAGCAGCTTTTGTTCGCTCTCGCGCAATGCCTCCTCCGCCCGCTTGCGCTTCCTTTGTTCTTCTGCTTCTTCAATAGCCCTTTTTAACGATGGAATAAACCGGGACATGTGTTGTTTAAGAATATAATCGGTTGCGCCGGCTTTAATTGTTTCGATTGCTTGCTCTTCACCCATAACTCCGGATATCATCATTGCCGGAATATCGGGATATGATTTTTTTACAATAGCAAGAGCGCTCAGACCGTCGAAGGATGGTAAAGAGTAGTCTAAAAAAATAATGTCAAATTGCTTTTTTTTAAGAACAGAAATAAAATCAGAACGGTTGTCAACATTCGTTAATTCATATTCAATCTTCTCTTCTTCTAAGTATGATTCAACAATTTCAACATCCGTTTTAATGTCTTCAAGGTATAAAATAGCTAGCTTTTTCATCTAAAACTCCTTCTTTTTTCAGAAATCGATCTACTTTTTTATTTCACAGACCCAAACGGTGCTTCGTTTATCAAAGCCCAGAATTTTCCTAAACCTTTTACTGCATCGACAAATTCATGAAAGGCAACCGGCTTCACCACATAAGCATTTGTTCCCAGATTATAGCTTTCAACAAGATCCTTTTCCATTTTAGAAGAAGTGAGAATAACTACCGGAATTGTTTTTAAATCCGGGTCGGTTTTTATCTGCTTCAAGACCTCTAAACCATCAACTTTCGGCATCTTCAGATCAAGCAGAACAACCACAGGATTACCATTAGAACGTTTTTTGTATTTACCTTTATAGTACAGGTAATCCAACGCTTCCTGACCATCATTTACAACAGCAACATTGTTTGCCAGATTGTATTCATCCAGAGCTTCCAGAGTCAATTCCACATCTTTCGGATCATCTTCTGCCAGCAAAATTCGTGCTAATTCACTCATAATTCCTCCTATTATTTTTTGGTAACGAAAAATAAAATGTAGCGCCTTCACCCAATATGCCTTCGGCCCAGGTTCGACCTCCATGCCGGTGAATAATTCTTTGAACATTAGCCAGACCAATACCGGTTCCTTCAAATTCGTCTTTAGTATGCAGACGCTGGAATACTTTAAAAAGTTTTTCTTTGTATTTCATATCAAACCCGACGCCATTATCCCGTACATAAAAAATGTATTCTTGCTCTTTACTTTGACTGCCGATTTCAATCCTTGCTTCTTTTCTTTTACTTGTGAATTTAACGGCATTTGAAACAAGATTAACTAAAACCTGTTGAAGCAAAGAAGGATCGCCGTGCACTTTGGGGAATTGACCAATTTCCCAGATAACCTCTCTGCCTTTTATTTCCGGTTCGATTTGCTCTTTAACTTTTTTTATTATTTGCCCGAAATCAAAACCGGTTTTATTCATTTCAGCCCGGCCAATACGGGAAAAAGCCAGCAGGTCATCTATCAATTTTCCCATCTGTTTGGCTGCTTCCGTGATATTATGTAATTGTTTTAAACTTTTTTCATCAAGAGCGTTAGAGATTCGTTTTCCCAGCAATTCTGAAAATCCATAAATATGGCGCAAAGGTGCACGCAAGTCATGAGAAACGGAATAAGCAAAGGCTTCCAGTTCTTTATTGGCAATTTGCAGTTCATTAGTGCGTTGTTCCACAAGCTCTTCAAGGTGTTCGCGGTATTTTATGAGTTCTTCTTCTGCCTGCATGCGTTCAGTAATTTCCCCTTGAAGTTGTTTGTTTGCTGTTATTAATTCGGCTGTGCGTTCCTTCACGAGTTCCTCAAGGTGTTCACGGTGCTTTTTCAATTCCTCCTCCGCCCGTTCGCGCTCGGTGATTTCCTGTTGCAGTTCCTCGACCATCTTCTTCATATTACCAGCCATCGTGTTGAAAGAATCGGCCATAGATTCGATCTCGTCGCCGGTCTTGATCACCACTCTCTGATCAAGATCTCCGGTTGCCATCCGTTGTGCCGCTTTTGAGACAGTATTCACAGCACCCGCGACGAGCGAACTTTGTTTTATTCCAAAAGCTAAACCGAGTATAATGGCAAGCAGGATAACTGCCGACAAAATGTATTGGCTTTTCTTGGAATCCTGGTTTGCCAATTTCAGCCTGTGGTTGGCTGCCGCAACATTGACATCATGTAACTCATCAAGCTTATACATTGCTTCCCGGGCCGCCATACCGCCAGCCCCGCTTTTTCTGGCCAGGGTAAATACTTCCTCGTCACGGTTCGCCCGGCTCAGGAGCACAACCTGTTCACGCCAGATTCTCAAATACGTTTCCCAGGCAGTACGAAACTCGGCAAGTTTATCAAGGGTTGCCTGATCCTCGAATGTGTTTTCTAAAGTATTGAGGTCTGAGTTTATCTTGTCAATCCAATCGGCCACCTCTGATTCGTACCGATTCATATTATCAATAGATCTGGTAAACAGGTGTAACAGTGAATTCGCGCGGATTAAGCCGGCCCTCCGGGCCACGTCACCCAATATGTTTGCCGGTTTTACATCCTGTTCAATGATGTTGTCCAGGCGGTCGCGGATGGTCTGTGAGGTATATGTGCCCACCAATCCGACTACGACCATCAATAGGAGCACAATAGAAAAACTCCCTATGAGTTTGGAGGAGAGATTAAGTTTCATTATTTTCCCCCCAGATAAACGATTTAAAACTGTTTTTTAACTTGTGGTTCAGATTGCTCCGGTATTTATCGGAGAACCGGTAGAGATAACAGTGAATACTCTTCAGTTTTTTGATCTTATCCTTCAACTCTTTTATCCTGAATTCCCGGCCCACAGCTGGTTGTAGCGTTCAAGTTCAAGATTTCTTTCAATAATCGATATAATTATTCGGGCAGTGGATATGGTATTGAATTTCATTGGGATGGTTTGTATTCATATAAAGTTAAATTTATCAAAAAAATTGGGATCTGGAAAAACAAATTTTAGAAATTCACCCCGGTTTGTGAATTATTGGGCTTGTGCTATAAGATAGACTTTAGGGTTTTTCCGACTCCGACTGAAGTCGGGCATCAGGTTGGGAGTTTCAGACCACCGGCAGCTCCCCCGGGAGTTCTCCGATAAATCGGAGTCCCCTGTGACCTGCGGAAAAGCCAGCGGTTAACGTTTCTAATCATAGATCATAAAAAATATCGTCTCCAAAGGTTAACCACTCATTTTAATGAGTGGTACTGTGTCACAAACCCAAAGCACCGACTTTAGTCGGGGGAGTAGATCGGCGGTTTCAGACCACCGGCTGCTCCCCCGGGAGTTCTCCGATAAATCGGAGTCCCCTGTGACCTGCGGAAAAGCCAGCGGTTAACGTTTCTAATCATAGATCATAAAAAATATCGTCTCCAAAGGTTAACCACTCAT
>JAHJGX010000125.1 GCA_018824205.1 bacterium | reverse complement strand
TACTTTTACCATTGTACCATAAAATTAGAGTTCCATTCCAATGTATCTACGAACATATGTTCACATTAAACAATCTCATACATTACGTAGTAGAAAATAATCCAACATTAAAATGCTTTGTATTTGAATGGGATATTTTTCTTATTGAAGTGACAAAATATAAAAAATACATTAACGATTCAATTCCTATTCTTTTAGATGTTTCAAAAAATATTTTAATTGGGTCACTCCCAAGATTTATATGGATTGCACGTGCAAGAAACGAAGATAATCACATTATTGATTTACTTTTTGATGCTACAGACATTGAGTTAAATAGCCTATTTATAACGGATGTTGCTTTCGAAAAAAAACAAGTAGTAGGATTTAAAAAACTTTGTAAAACTATTTTAAATAACTTCAGTGATCTTCTATTGTCTGAACCAATATATCAGTTATTAAAGCAATTATGTAAAGAGTAAATACTTGTATCACATATAATAAAAATATTGTTATCACTCGTTTAAAAACTCCTTTTCAGTTTTGATAGTTTCGATGAATCCTTTTCCCAAGTTGGGAAATTTTTGTATCTGATTCTGTGAAAATCCCGGGAAAATCGGTGATTGCACTGTATGGCACAGAAATTGATTAATCATAACGCAGGAACAAACCTCGGGGATTCAATAATGTTACTTCGTTTACAAAACAGCATTATCTACGGGCCCATTGCATCCCGTCGGCTGGGGCGTTCACTGGGTGTCAACTTATTGCCTTTTTACCAGAAGACCTGCACTCTCGATTGCCTCTACTGCCAATACGGCTGGTCCCGGTTCAGCAACCTGGAAACCGCAAAATATCCTTCTGTTACAGAAATTCTTTCGGCGCTGGAACAAGCATTAAAAAATCTGCCTGTGCCACCGGATTATATCACCTTTTCCGGAAATGGAGAACCAACCCTGCACCCGGAATTCGGCAGCATTGTGGAGGAAGTTAAACAGTTGCGTGATTCACTGGCGCCAATTGCACGCGTTGCGGTCCTGTCAAATTCCACTACCGTGACCAGGGATTCCATTCGGGCAGCGCTGGAAAAACTGGATGACCGGATTATGAAGCTGGACGCCGGAAACGCGGCCTCTTTTGAAATCTACAATCGTCCCTATCCGTCCTTTGAATTTAACCGGATCGTAAAAGGACTGGCATCTTTGAGCGATGTTACCATCCAGGCGCTGTTCACCGGCGGAAAAGACGGAAATTACTCCCCCGGATCAATTCTCGACTGGGTGGATAAAATCGTTGAAATTAAACCGCGGAAGGTTCAAATTTACACCCTGGCTCGCGGTTACCCGGCACCGACAATTGAAAATCTCAGCCGAACAGAATTGAATCATATCCGGCAGCGACTTTCAGCAGAGCATATTGCAGCGACAGTATATTAAATTTTAATCAGGAGCGTTTATATGGATTATCAAAAATTTCTTGCCGGTCGGACTCAAAATATTAAAGCCAGTGTCATTCGTGAAATTCTGAAAGTCGTTTCCCAGCCGGGAATGATTTCGTTAGCCGGCGGCTTACCTTCACCTGACAGTTTTCCGCTGGAAATTATTGATGAACTTTCATCGCTTGTTATTAAGAAATACGGTTCAAAAGCTTTCCAATACAGTGCTACAGAAGGTTTTCCGGCATTGCGGGAAGCACTGGCGGCCTATTTAAATAAAAAAGAGATTCGCGCCACAGCCGATGATGTCTGTATTACCAGCGGTTCCCAGGGATTGCTCGATGGTATTGGTAAAGTCTTCATTTCCGAAGGACAAAAAATTGCGGTTGAGGCGCCGACCTATGTCGGCGCTTTGCAGGCTTTCAATTCATACGGCCCTGAATATGTCTGTATCAAAACCGATGACAATGGCGTTATTCCCGAACACCTGGAAGATATTATCAAATTGTTTGGTATTAAATTAGTTTACCTTGTTCCCACTTTTCAGAATCCCACCGGGCGGACACTGCCCCTGGATCGCCGTTATAAAATCGCTGACATTATACAAAAGTATGAAGTCCTGCTGATCGAGGATGATCCCTACAGCGACCTGCGTTACCGGGGAAAGCCGATCACTCCGCTAAAAGCCCTTGCTCCAGATAATGTGATATACACCGGCACCGTTTCAAAAATCCTCGCACCGGGATTTCGAATCGGTTTTTATGTCGCACCACCGGAACTGAAAACCTGGCTAATCCGGGCCAAGCAGGGCGTTGACCTGCATACCAGCACTTTCACACAGGCTATTGCTGCGGAATACCTGGCCGGCGGTTTTCTGGATAAACAAATTAAAAAGATCATCGCTTTATACCAGCCCAAACAGGAGGCGATACTCGAGGCTCTTGACCAGCATTTTCCGAAGAATTTCACCTGGTCAAAGCCGGACGGCGGCATGTTCATCTGGGTGGAAGGCCCCAAAGGATTTGACGCCGAGGCCTGTTATCACAAAGCCATTGAACAGAAAGTTGCATACGTTCCGGGAAAATATTTTTTCACCGGCCCGGATGAAGGTCTTGAAACCATGCGCCTGAATTTTTCCATGTGCGATGCCGATACCATTCGAAAGGGCATCCGGATTCTGGGAGACGTGATCAGGACATTTTCTTAATTCAGTCCAATCAGGATCACAACAGTACAATATTTTTCCTCGTAATAATAAACCCACTGGATTACATTATCCGTACTATTTTATATAGAACCCGATGATAAAATCCATAATAGAACAAGAAGCCGCCCACTATTACCAATCCGGCTATAACTGTGCGGAATCGGTTTCCCGGACAATTATTGAACACTTCAGCGCTACAAAGAATCTCGATTTTCTGAAAGTCGCTTCGTTGTTCGGCGGCGGAATCGGCAGTTCCCACGAGGAACACTGTGGGGCGTTTTCCGGCGGAATTATCGCTATCAGCTACCTACTGGGCCGTACGGACCCGGTAACGAATATCGATCTCGCCAAAGAAATTGCCGTTGAATACCGAAAGGATTTTATAAAGCAATTCGGGACCCTGCATTGTCAAACACTTCTGGACGAATTCGGTCCTCAGGAAAACTCTGAAAAATGTCAGGAGTTGACCGGTCAAGCCACCGGATTACTGGTCGACCTGCTGGCCGATTATGATATTCATCCACTTCAATCCCGCTAATTTACCAGCATGAGAAAAGGCATCTTTCTGACCGTTGCTGCGTATTTCCTCTGGGGTATTTTGCCCTTTTACTGGAAGTTGCTCACCAATGTTCCGGCCTACGAAATTCTCTGCCACCGGATGGTCTGGTCTCTGGTTTTTACGGCAACCATTCTGGCATTCAGAAATCGCTGGAAATGGATTGGTCTGCTTCGTAAAAACACACGCATACTGATTTCCTTTATTTTCAGCGCTGCCGTTCTGTCGGTTAACTGGTTTGTGTTCATCTGGGCTGTTAATTCAGGGTTTATTCTTGATTCCAGCCTCGGGTATTTTATTAATCCCCTGATCAGCGTGTTGCTGGGCGTCATTGTACTCAAGGAAAAACTTCATAATGGTCAGAAACTGGCGGTATTGATCGCCGCATTCGGAGTCGCTTACCTGACCTTTAAATACGGCAAATTTCCCTGGATAGCAATGACCCTGGCACTGACATTCGGGACCTATGGATTGCTGCGTAAAACCGCCGGATTAAATTCAGTTGAAGGATTAAATGTCGAATCGGCGTTTATGTTCATCCCGGCCTTTGGTTTTATTTTGTATTTTGGAATCACCGGACAAAGTGCATTTATCTACAGTGGCTGGACAGCGTCACTGCTGCTCATCCTTTCCGGAGCGATCACCGCAATTCCCCTGATTCTGTTTGCCGCCGGCGCCCGGAGAATACCGCTGAGCATGGTCGGTTTCATTCATTATATCACACCGACTCTGCATTTCTTCATCGGATTGTTAGCCTATCACGAGCCCCTGTCGCAGTCACGGCTTGTGGGTTTTATCATCATCTGGATTGCCCTGATAATCTATTCTGCCGAGGGATTCCTCAAAAACCTGTCACGAAGATGAACGTAGCGTCAAGATCGTAAATATCCGGAAGAAACATTCAAAACATGACCGGTTTGTTTAACCCACACCCGGTATAAACAGAAATAAAAATCTGATTGTTTTTCTTCCCGGAATAGTATATTATACTGTAAATATGTTCAGAATAAATCAGACATTTCATTAATAAAAAATTTTAACTGAGTGATTATGAAAATAGTTGATCCAAAAGTCGCTGATGCTCTGAAGGAGTATATCTTTCAAAGTGTCTTAGCGACGATATCAATCTTTCTGGTATTAATATTTCTTGATATCCTTGAACATACTGCAATAATAGCTACCCTGGGGGCCAGTGCATTTATTATTTTCATTATGCCCAATTCCTATATCTCCTTGCCAAAGCAGGTTTTAGGCGGCTATATCGTTGGGATCATTTGTGGTTGGTTATGTTTTTTTCTGATGACTGGTTTCATTTATTTTTTGAGTTTTATTCCTGAAAAAGTCTTTGTGGTCAGTTTCGGATCTCTGGCTGTTGGAACAGCAATATTTCTGATGGCTGTTATTGATTTTGAGCATCCGCCCGCTGTGGGAGTCTCTTTGGGACTCGTGCTCAATCAATGGAATCATCAGACTATTATTTTTATCATATTTGCCTTAATTATCATGTTAGTCGTTAAAAAATTATTGCAACCTGTTTTAATCGATCTGATTTAGCTAATGCGCAAACGATTTAATACCTTAAAAGTTGTTTTAGCCTGCATTATTCATAAACAGATTGAATTTTGGAGATTCCGTTCAGTTTTTGTTTAGCGATATAATTTTATGATTTCTGAAGGGCTATTGCTGTTATTATGCCCACATCAGGCAGTGAAAACTCATCAAACAACACTAAGGGAATGAAATATATTGGAAAAATCCGACCTCAAGGCGTAGCTCTTCCACAGGAAAATTGGTGGT
>JAHJGX010000124.1 GCA_018824205.1 bacterium | reverse complement strand
CTTTACGCTGTATTGAGGTATGGCTACCATCTTTTTTAGTATCTCTTTCTCTCTCATGAATCTCCTCCTTAATCATTTTTAGAGGAGAAGTATATCAGATTATTTAGACATAGTCCACACTTATTCCAGAAGAGCCAAAAAATGAAACATTATCTTCAAAACCTTCTTATTAAAAAATCCAATATTGTTCTCCTCATCATAATCATCAGTGTCCTGATGGCTATCACGGGGTACTCTTACTACCGCCACGAAAGCCGGACGATTCGCCAGGAACGGGAAAACGATCTGAAAGCCATCGCCTCGCTGAAAGTCGATCAAATTTCAGATTGGTACCTGGATGAAATCCATTATGCGGAAATCATCTCTCGAAATATCTTTTTAGTGGAAATGCTTGAAAATTGGCTCCGGAATCTGTCGGGAAATAATCGAAAAATGCTTATTCAGCATCTCTCAGTTATTATCACCGAACATGGTTATGAAGATATTCTACTGACGGCAACTGACGGTCAGATTCTGCTATCTACCGACGACAAAATAGAAAAACCGGATTCAGTGCTTATCAGAAACATTATCCATGCGGTTGCATCACAATCGCCTGTTTTGGTTGATTTCTATTACTGCTCAGTTCATCATAAAATTCACATCAATTTTATAAGCCCGGTATTGGATGCTCAATCTATTCCAATCGCCGTAATGGTTTTTCAAATCGATCCGGAGAAGTTTTTGTTCCCCCTCATTCAGTCCTGGCCGCTGCCCAGTAAAAGCTCGGAAACCCTGATTGTCCGTCAGTACGGCGACTGCATGCTTCAATGTCAAGACTTATATTGGCAATAAAGAAAAAATAGAGAACATCGTGGCCACAAACAAATCAATAGTATCTGCAATTAAGGTTTTAGACTGTCTTGCGGTAGCGCCAGGTCGCCAGGCTGAGCATGGCAATCCCGTAGATGACCAGTGCGATGATATCGTGATAAATATCGCGGAATCCCGATCCCTTCAGCAGGATTGTACGCACCAGTTTCATGAAATAGGCGATAGGATTGATGATGTTGATATTCTGGGCCCAGTTCGGCATGGTTTCGACAGAGGTGAAGAGCCCGCTCATCATCATAAAAACGATCATAAAGAAGAAGCTGATGAAAATTGCCTGCTGCAGCGTGCGCGCCAGCGTGGAGACCAGCAAGCCCAGCCCGAGGATGGTCATCAGGTAGATGGCAGCCGTGACAAACAATACGAAAAGACTGCCGTTGATCGGAATGTCGAAAAGGATTTTGCCGATAGTCAGGCCGAAACCGAGTTCCACCAAAGCGATGATCAGGAACGGGACGAGTTTGCCGATGATGAACTGGTGCTTGCGGATGGGCGTCACGTTGATCTGCTCGATCGTACCGAGTTCCTTTTCACGCATGATGTTCAGGCCGGACAGAAAAGCGCCGATGATCGTTACCAGAATCGCGAGAACTGCCGGCACCATGAAAACTTTGTAGTTCAGTTCCGGATTGTACCAGAACGACGGCCTGACCTCGATGCTCTGTTGCGCGATAACGCCTTTGGGTATTTGATACCACTTGGCGATAATCTCCCGGTTGTAGCTGCCCGTGATGGACGCGGCATAACCATAGCCGATCCCGGCCACGGTTCCGTTGATGGCGTTGAAAAGGAATTGCACTTCGGCGCGGTTTTCCCGCACGAGGTCTTTTTCGAAATTGGCCGGAATGTGCAGGATGATGTCGGTCTTGCCGCGTTCCATGGCTTCCCCGGCTTCATCCAGTGAGAACGACCGGCTGGAAATCCGGAAGAACGGTGAAGCGGCAAAGCGATCGACCAATTGGCGGGAAGTTACGGACAGGTCCTGATCGACGATGAAGATTTTCAGATTTTTCATCTCCATCGTGGCGGCATTGACGAGAATGATAAGCTGCACGAGCGGCAGCACGAAGATAATCGGCAGCATCATCCGGTTACGGAAAATTTGCAGGAATTCCTTTTGCAACAGAAACAGGATCGTTCGCATTTACTCCAACCGTATCTTGAATTTTTTAAGGCTTATCGTCAAAAACAGAACGGTCATACCCATCAGGATCAGTGTTTCTTTCCAGATGTAGCCGATTCCCGCGCCCTTCAGCATGATGCTTTTAATGATTATGATGAACCATTTGGGCGGCATCAACTGGCAAATCCATTGTAAGATCAGGGGCATATTCTCGATCGGGAAAATGAATCCCGAGAGCAGAATCACCGGCAGCATCAGGGCGAAAGCCGACAGCATCATCGCCACCATCTGATTGTCGGTGACGCTGGAGATAAGAATGCCCAGCGACAGGGCCAGCAGAATATAAAGCATGCATTCGAGCAGCAACAGAATCACGCTGCCCTGGATCGGAACGCCGAATACAAAATTGCCGAGCAAGAGAATCGTCACGGCATTGATGAACGCCAGTGCAGTATAAGGCACGACTTTACCGATGATGATCTGGATCGGTTTAAGTGGCGAGACCAGCAGGATTTCCATGGTTCCCATCTCCTTTTCGCGGGTGATGGAAATGGAGGTCATCAGCGCCGAGATGAGCACCAGAATCAGGGCCATAATTCCCGGGACAAACAGGAACGCTCCGCGCAGTTGTTCGTTGTAGACCATCCGGACTTCCGGGACGATCCGCATCGGTACCGGGTTGACGGCATTGCTGCGATTGACGTAATCCTGGATGATCCCGGTCGTGTAAGTGCTGATCAGGTTGGCCAGGTTGGCGTCGGAGGCGTCGGCGATGATCTGCACATTCGCTTTCCCGGTGCGGGCGAGTTTGCGTTCGAATTGGGGCTCGAAGACGACCACTTCTTTGACTTTGCCGCCCCGGAAAACCTGCTCGATCTCATCCGGGCTGCTGAGCTTGTATTCCAGCAGGAAGTAGCCCGAAGAGAGAATTTTATCGGTAATCTTTTGGGTTACGACGTCATGCGATTGATCTAGGATCGCGATGCCGACGTTGCGGATTTCGTTGCTGATCACGAAGCCGAAAATCAGCATCTGGGCGATGGGCATACCGAACAGGATCAGCAGCGTCTGTTTGTCGCGGAAGATGTGGAAAAACTCTTTACGGACGAAGCCCAGGAAGCGGTTCATATCTGCACCTCCGCCGGTATGAGGCCGGGATTGCGGGCAAGTTTAATAAAAACGTCGTTGATGTTCGCGGTCCCGTAAGTTCGGATCAATTGGGCCGGTGTATCGAGCGCCGCGATGCGGCCGTCGACCATGATCGAAACCCGGTCGCAGTATTCAGCTTCGTCCATGTAATGCGTCGTCACGAAAACCGTGATGCCGTTATGCGCAGCTTCATAAATCAATCCCCAGAACTGCCGGCGCGTGACCGGATCGACGCCGCTGGTCGGCTCATCCAGGAACACGATCTTCGGCTGGTGGAAAATCGCGACCGAAAAGGCCAGCTTCTGTTTCCAGCCCAAAGGCAGGCTCCCGATCAGCGTATCGCGGTATCGGGTGAGCCCGAGTTTTTCGATCAGCGCCACGGCGCGGGTTTTGATTTCCCGGAAAGTCATCCCATAAATGCCGCCGTAAAAGCGGATATTTTCGTAGACTGTCAAATCTTCATAAAGCGAAAATTTCTGGCTCATATAGCCAATGTTGCGTTTGATCGAATCGGTCTGGTGATATACATCGAATCCGGCGACGCTGATCTCGCCCGAAGTAGGTTTTGACAACCCACAGAGAATTCGAATGGCGGTGGTTTTGCCGGCGCCGTTGGCTCCCAGGAAACCGAAAATCTCGCCGCGCTGAACATCGAATGACAGGTTATCGTTGGCGACGAAATCACCGAATTTCTTGACCAGATTACGGACGCGGATGATGGGTTGCCGGTTTTCCATTTTCATGATCCCTGCCCGACGGTTGCCGGTTGCGAAGCCATCAATTCCATAAAGCAATCTTCGATGCCCGGTCCGATCGGGCGCACGTCGATATTGCGGTGATCGCGTTCCGCCAGGAAAGCAGAAAGGCTATCGACATCGAATGAATCGCTCTTCGGCGTAAAATGCACGCTCTGGCCGAACGGAAAGGCGGTGTTCGTCTCCGGAAATTGCTTCAAATCCTCGATCAATTGATATGTGTTCTCGGCTTTGACCGCATACAGTTTCTGGCGGTACTCCCGGATAATCTGCTCCGGGCGGGCGATCTTCATGATGTGGCCGTGCTGCATGAGCGCCACGCGGTCGCAGAGTCCGGCTTCGTCCATGTAGGGCGTCGAGACGATGATGGTAATGCCCTCAGTTTTTAGTATTTTGAGCATCTCCCAGAATATCGGTGCGCGAGACCGCATCGACGCCGGTGGTCGGTTCGTCGAGCACCAGCACGACCGGTTTGTGGATCATGGCGCAGGAGAGCGCGAGTTTCTGTTTCATGCCGCCACTGAGTTTGCCCGCGAGTCGCTTTTTAAACGGTTCGATCTGGACGTAAATGTCGCGCACCAGGTCGTAATTTTCCGCTATCGTGGTTCCGAAGATCGAAGCGAAGAATTGCAGGTTTTCCTCGACCGTCAAGTCCTGGTAGAGCGAGAAGCGCCCCGGCATATAGCCGAGCAGCATGCGTAACTTTTTATAATCTTTGACGACGTCAAGATCCTCGACTATTGCCCGGCCTCGATCAGCCAGAATGAGCGTGGTCAGGATGCGGAAAAGTGTCGTCTTACCGGCGCCGTCGGGACCGATAAAACCGAAGAGTTCTCCCTTTCCAATTTCAAAGGAGATGTCGTCCAGCGCCCGGACATTTTCATAGTTTTTATACAGATGTTCTGCCAGAATCGAGATCATGAATATGCCCGGTTTATCTGGAGGTCGGCAGGAAATTGACTTCGCCGGGCATGCCGATCTTCAACGACCCGTCGTTCTTTACTTTGATCCTGACGGCGTAGACCAGGTTCACGCGCTCTTCCTTAGTCTGGATCGTCTTGGGCGTGAATTCGGCATTCGACGAAATCCAGCCGATCGTGCCTTCCAGGGAACGATTGGTTTTCTTATCCCGGTCGATAAGTATTTCGACCTTATCGCCCAAGCGGACATCGGGCAGTTGGTCGCCGCTGACGTAGACACGCAGGTCCATTTCCGACAGGTTGGCGATGTTATAAAGGGCTTTGCCGTAGGCGGTGATTTCGCCCGCTTCGGCGTATTTATTCAGGATCGTGCCCGCGATGGGATTGAGGACCCGGCACTTGCGGATATTATCTTCGATCTGCTCGATCTGCCTGTCGTAGACGGCCAGTTCCTTTTTGACGGAATTGTTCTGGATTTTAGTCGCCAGAATTTGTTTTTCCATGAGGTTCAGACCGGCGTTGACGTCGTCCAGTTGTTTGGTCGTCGCTGCGCCGTCCTGTAACAGTTTTTCGATGCGTGCTTTATCGGCCAGCAGGTTCTGCTGCTGCTGAACTTGGACGTCGATCTGGGCCTGGATATTGGCGATTTTACTCGCGGCGGCTTCGCGCTGGGCAAGCAGTTGCGCACTTCGGAAAGCGAGGTCCGTGGGATCAATTTGCCCGACGACGGCGCCAGCCTCGAAAACCTGGCCGGCTTCGGCATCCAACCGCAGAATCTTGCCGCTGGCTTCGGCGGAGATCGTCACTTCGATCGCCTCGAAATTGCCGTAAGCGTCCGATTTTTGATGGTTCCCGGAGCATCCGGTAAAGAGAACCAGCGTAATCAGCCAAGGGAGAAACTTCATGGAAATTGGCCTGTTTTGATTCGGATAGTTGCTCATATTTTACTCCATATTCCCGGAATCGAATTGATGGTTTGCTTTGGCTTTGGCCAGTTGAATGATGTGCAGTTGCTTGTTGAGGCGCGCCTGGGTTTCGGCGTTCAACTCCGCCAGATAGTCGGTGGCCGTGACGATGCCGTTCTCGAGTTGCGCGCTAAAAGTACGCGTGATCCTGACCCGCAGGACGATGATCTCATCATCTTTTAGAATCAGGGTTTCGTATTTGTTGATCTCCGCGAGGTCCTTTTTCAAAAGGATGCGGATATTCTGATCGAGCGCCGCTTTTTGGGTTTGTATAATACTTTTCTGCAGATCGATCCACTGCCGGTCGTTGCGGGTCTGATGCCAGTTCCAGGGCGTCCAGTTGAGCCGCAGGCCGAGCATGTAAAAATCGCCGAAATCATTCGAGAACATATTCAGTCCCGGCCGCCCATAACCCATTTGCCCGAAGACCGCGACCCTGGGCATTAATTTAGCTGAGAGCAGCGCCCGCGAAGCGCCGAGCTTTTGCGTCTGGAAAGCCATCAGTTTGAGTTCCGGACGGATGAACGGAAGCGCTTCCGACGCAATACTCAGAACCGGTACGCATAATACCGTCGTAGCGGCGACGGATTGTCCCAGGTGTTCCGAAAGCATTTCAAAGGCGGCTTGCTTGCTGAGCGTGATTTCCAGTAACTGCTGCTCGAGTTTAATCAGTTCGGCACTGAGCACATCGGCATTGCTTTGCAGGGTTACACCGTTGCGTATGCCCGATTTGACGACCTCGAGACGGGCCGCAATTTCGGTATGCATGATGTCCAGCAGCTTTTCGTTCTCCTGGAGCAACAGGGCGTTGAAATAGACCCGGTCGATGCGCTCCCGGAGTTTATAAAGTTCAACCTCGACATTCTGTTTGTCGACGCGCAGGGAAGCGTTTTCCAGGAGCTTCTGCCGCCGGGTCAGACCGCCGTCGTACAGAGTGCTGGAAATATCCAGCGTGACCTTATAGGCCGCTGGATCCATTTCGGGGATCGTGATGCCGGGGATTTTGAGTGGCAGGGTAGTGACATCCGATTGATAGGTGGATTGCCCGTTGATTGCTAGCTGCGGGTACCAATTTGTCGTCAGATTACGCATTTTTAAATCGGCGGCCGATTGCAGTAGATCGGACTGGTGATTGAGCGGGTAGTTTTCACGGGCTTTGCGCTGGCAGAAATCCAATGTCAGCGTATCCGGTGTTTGAGCCGGGAGCAGACCGTAGAATGCGATTGTCAGAATGATGATTTGTGTTTTCATGATTTCTTTATTGCGTTTAGAATGAAACGGGTGACTTCCTTTTTGCGACTTTCGAGAAATTGCTGGTATTTTTCGGGTTCGTTATTGAAAACGACCGTCTGCAGAATCGGCCGGGCGACAAATGGGAAAACACAGAGAGCGATTATGTTGACGATTAGTTGCTGCGGCTCAATTTCAGTGTAATTCTCATTGCACATCTGCTCAGCCAGGTGGTTCAGCAGGCCTCTTGGATCAATGCCGCTCATTAGCAGCGTGTTACCAATCCGGTCTGGATTGCGGTACAACTCGTGCAACACAAAAGACGGGATATGCGGATTATCTGCCAACAGGTCGATATAGCTGCCGACAAAGCCCGCGATCTTTTCGGCCAGTGGGGCTGAAGAGCCCATGATCTCGAAAATCCGCGGCACAATTTTGCGGATGGATTCCTGGAAGATGGCTTCGAAGAGCTTCTCCTTACCGCGGTAATAGTAATGCAGCAGCGCTTTGTTGATGCCGGCTTTATCGGCAATCTCCTGCATACGTGCGCCTTCGAAGCCTTTCTCCACGAAAACCACGCGGGCAGTCTCGAGAATCAATGATTCGGTGTTTTTGTCCTGTGCAGCCATCATGTCAACCTCTCTTTTGCCGGATGGTTTAACCGTATGGTTAAACTACATGGCCAAATATAACAGGTTCAAATAATGGATGCAAGCAGAATTATTTTAGCGGGTAACAAAATCAACTTATCAGGAGATATAGCGCTAACATAAAAAAAGTCTCATTTAGAGACTTTTTTTGCTCCGGAGGAGGGACTTGAACCCCCGACAAAGTGGTTAACAGCCACCTGCTCTACCAGCTGAGCTACTCCGGAATTCTTCTTAAAAAAGCGTGCTAATTTAAATGAAATATCTACCAGAGTCAATCAGTTATCCGGCAACTTCTCGAAATAATTTCGCAATGTATCCCAGGTTTCTTGAAGCTCTTGACTGATCACTTTTGTGTGACCGGAAACCGGCATAAAATTCGTATCGCCGTTCCAGCGTGGAATCACATGAATATGCAGGTGATCCTTAACGCCTGCTCCAGCGACTGCACCGTAATTAATACCCACATTGAAGCCCTGGGCATTCAGATGGAGAGTCAGAGCTTTCTGGCAATGAGCAATATAATTCATCATTTCCAGTTTGGTATCATTATCCAGGTCGCCGATTTCCGATGTGTGATTATAGGGCGCTATCATTAGATGACCGTTGTTGTAGGGATAGTAGTTCATCATGACGAAGGCGTTCTTGCCGCGATGCAGAACCAGATTTGTTTTATCATTGTCTTCCTGGAAATATTTACAAAAAAAACAAGCGTCATCCTTTGGACCTTTTATATATTCAATACGCCAGGGCGCCCATAAGCGTTTCATCGGTTTTAATGTTCCTCTTCACGCTTCCGTTTATGTTCGGCAACCACTTTTTCCTGAACTTCCCGGGGCATCGGTTCATAATGGGAAAAACTCTGCTTGTGCATTCCTTTACCCTGAGTCATCGAGCGGAGGGAAGTACTATAGCGGTACAATTCTGCCAACGGCACCTTCGCATTAATGCACTGAAATGATCCTTCTGTCTCCACGCCCTGGATTTTACCACGACGAACGGATACATCACCCATAATATCACCCATAAACTCTTCCGGGATAATAACCGATAGATCGTAAATCGGTTCCAGCAGAATCGGATCAGCCTCCAAAAATGCATCTTTAAAGGCGCCTTTTCCGGCTATCTGAAATGCGATATCCTTGGAATCCACCGGATGCATCTTACCATCGTAAAAATTAGCCTTCACATCGGTCACATTATACCCGGCTAAAATGCCTTCGTCACAAGCGGCTTTCACACCTTTTTCAACTGAAGGCACAAAAACACGGTCAACATTCTGCCCAACCAGAGAATTGGTGAATTCAACTCCGGCGCCGCGTTCAGTAGGTTCAACGGCCATCCAGACCTCGGCAAACTGACCGGCGCCTCCGGACTGCTTTTTATGACGAAATTTTGATTCGGCTTTTTTCCGGATGGTTTCGCGATAGGGAATGCGGGGAGGAAGCTGCTCAACCTCGACATTGAATTTCTGCTTGAGTCTCTCCAGCAGAATTGTCAGGTGCAGTTCGCCCTGTCCTGATAAAATCGTCTGTTTCAATTCCGGATCGTAATGGTATGTAGCTGTAGGATCTTCATCGGTCAGTGTCTGTAAACCGGCATTGATTTTCTCTTCATCATCACGGGATTTTGGTTCGATGGCTACCTGAAGAACAGGCTCAGGGAGTTTAATATCCGCAAATATTATCGGCGATTTCGAATCGCAAAGTGTATCATTGGTGTGAGTTTTTTTCAGTTTTACAACTGCCCCGATATCACCGGCATGGAGATGAGCGACTTCAAGTTTTTCTTTACCACTGGCAACGAATATCTGGTTGATGCGTTCGTTGTTCCCGGATTTACTGTTTATCAAATCAATACCCGAGCGAACCGTACCTGACATTACTCTGAAAAACGACAGTTCACCGACGTGTTTTTCGCTGGTCGTCTTAAATACCATTAACGAAGTGGGTTCGTCATCAATGATCTTTCGTTCAACTGCCTGACCTTTATATTCGCCCTTTACTTTTCCTCTAAAATCCGGTTCAGGACCGTATTTAATAACCGAATCCAGAAGTGTCGAAGCGCCAACATTCTGGAATGCTGACATTGTAAAAACCGGGAAAAGATTTCGGGTAATGATCGCTTTTTTAAGACCGGTCATCAGTTCTTCATCGCTCAAAGCGCCTTCTTCAAAAAACTTTTCCAACAGGGCATCATCGGATTCAGCGACATACTCGGTGATCTGTTCGCGCAAAGAGTTGACTTTTTCCTGCATATCTGCCGGTACGGCTTCTTCCTTTGCGGTCCCTTTACCATCTTTTGAAAAAGTATACTGCTTGTTACTTAATATGTCGATAATTGTATCGAAATCAACACCCTGATTGACAGGAATCTGGACCGGAACGACCTGCTTACCAAAGGATTCACGCATGGCTTCAAGAGTTTTATCAAAATTTGCGTGCTCTTTATCGAGCATATTGATGACAAAATAAATCGGTAATTCGTCCTGTTTGGTATAATTAAAAACCAATTCTGTCCCAAGCTCTACACCGGATTGCGCATGTACGACAATCAGACCCAGGTCGGAAATCGGTGTAATTGCTTTCGATTCGCTAATAAAATCCAGATATCCGGGAGCATCGATAATATTCACTTTGGACTTTTTCCATTCGCAATGGAGGAGAGAGGATGAAATTGAAAATTTTCTGACTATCTCGTCTTCATTGTAATCCGATACCGTAGTACCCTCATCGATTCTGCCAAGACGGTTCGTTAAACCGGCTGTATAGAGCAGCGCCTCAACCAGTGACGTTTTTCCGGAAGATGCGTGTCCAAAGACAGCAATATTGCGTATTTCATTTGTTTGGAATTCTTTCAAAACTATCCTCCTTAATGTTCCTGAAATGTTATGTGTGATTTTCTGATAATTCCGATACAATTTCGATCAAAATGATCAACAACTTCAATCGAGTCGGGTATAAGAAATTTGGGTAATTGACTATGACAATATGACATCAATTCCTGATCGCTGAAATCAGGATTATCCGTCACAGTTACAGCAAGTTTAAGATGATCGTGTCCGAGGCTTTCTTTTAAATTAAAAACAGTGGCTTCACGTATATCCGGATGTTTTTTGATGACCGATAGTATTGAATCCGGATTGACCCGGAATCCGTTCCGGCTGATCCAGTCGCATTGTTTGCATACCCAGAAGATATAACCCTCGTCGTCTTTTATCGCCACGTCACCCGTATTAATCCAATCCTCATGATCTCTCTCAACGATAGGATAACGGTCAAAATAGTGGTGAAAAACATTAGCGCCTCTGACCAATAAAAATCCTGGTTCATTATCACGAACTTCATTTTCAAATTCGTCAACGATTTTAATCTCACAACAGGATAACGGTTTTCCAATGGACACCCTATGGATTTTATTGCAGTTGGAATTCATCATGATAACAGGTGCTTCTGCAACTCCATAAGCCTCAATTGTCTGAGCGTTGTAACGATGGAATATGATATTTTTTGTGTCCATAGAAAAACTGTCACCGGCAGGAATGAAAAAATCGATGGATTTAAGTTTTTCCGGCTCAAGATATTTTTCGCTGATCAATTCTTCAATAAATCCACTGTTGCTGACAAAGATATTGACTTTGTGCATTTGGATGGATTCGTACAGCTTCTCACGGGAGTCGTCAAAAGGAATAACGATTGTATTGCCCGTTACGATCGCCAGATTGACGACCAATGTAAATGGAAAATAATGAAAATAGGGCAAACTGGTATAGATTCGGAATTGATAATTCTCCTGGAATCTTTCTGAAACGGCCAAAGCATTTTTAATCAGGTTTTCCTGGGTGTAAACCAGGGATTTCGGATGGGAATAATCACCCGCGCTGAATAATATTACGGCATTTAATCGTGTCTTTGTCGTCGATGGAGTGCTGAAGGAAACAGTGTTATTGATAAAGTCGTAAATATTGGTCGCATCTTCGCTTGTTTCACGACCGTGGATATAACATTTGATTGGATGTCCGGAGAGATTCCGGATTTGATCGGCATGCCTTTGAAAATTGACTGAATAGATCAGAAAATCAATTCTCGTTGTGGTCGCCAGGGTAGCAACTTCGCCTTCCGGCATCGTCCAGGGCAGAAGGGAAGCGACGGCACCAACATTCAAAACCGCCAGGTAGCTCAGCACAAATTCAGGACAATTCTGTAATAATATACCGACAGTTTGGCCGGATTTCAGACCGGCATTCACCAGTTCGTTTGAAATTGACGATATCTGTTGAGCGGCTTTTTGGAACGTTATTTTATAATCCCCGTGCATAATAAACGGAAAGTTGGGTTTATTTTCGGCAAAATGATAGATAAAGTCGGTCAGATTTTTCATTATTTATTCAAATATTAATGTAAAAATAAAAAAGCAGAAAATTTTAACGAATTTACTACCTTATGTCAAGTTAATTACTTGAGTTATTTTTTTATCAAATAGGTATTTGTATCCAGGTATTATTCCAATGGTAAAATTACTTAATTAAAAGCATTTTCTTTTTAAATGTACCGCTGTCAGTTTTTAAAACATATACATATAAGCCGGAGCTATGCATCTCTGAATCCCAGGAAAAATGGTAGCTGCCAGCCGACTGATTACCATAATCCATTCGATCAATAAGTCTTCCCCGAAGGTTATAAATCATTAATTCAACACATGACGGTGCAGCAAGTGCATATTCAATCGTTGTGCGATTGTTAAATGGATTCGGATAATTTTGCATCAATCCAAATTCCAGCGGTATATTTGCCTCCTGTGAAACGCCGACTTCTTTCTCTTCAATAAGAATAAACTTCACGGCATCAGCCCGTAAAACCTTACCCGATGGGTAAGGATCGCCGCCATAATAGGCAATTCTCAATGTAATCAGTATATCCTTTGGTAAATCAAATTCTCTAATGGAAACGAATGCTCCGCTGCCGGCATTCTGATCGACATACACACTGTCAAGCGGAATTCCATCAATTAAAATAACATAGCAGGCATTATTTGTCGCATTTTCTGTTTTTGGCACGATGTACTGAACATCATAGCTGCCGCTGAATTTCAAAGTTTCAGTAAAGTCGGCATAGGCCCCTACGTTACCACTAATATAAACACAGCGGCTGGTGGGACCCCACGACGTTGCTACGCTGGTAAACCAGACATGGTTGGATTCGTGATATCCCTGACCTTCATCATTGTCCACGAGTTTATAAAGAGAAGTTGCACTTGCGACAACAGGAATAATCACCGTTGGATTTAACATATCATTTGTCTGAATGGTAATGACATCGCTATAATCACAGAAATTATCCGTCGAGAAGATAATTGGAATCCGGACTTCCTCCATGGCCCCGATTATCATGGGAAATTCTGCATCGATTGTGATTTTGTCACCGTCGTGAACGATGGATTCAATTCGTAAATCAAGACGTCCGAAGTTTGAAATGCTGAGGTACTGGACTGCTGAATCAGTCACACTGACATCTCCAAAACTGATTATTTCACGATTCAGAACCATTTTGCGATCGGCAACTAACGGTGTAAAGCGGACAACATCCAATCCAAATTGTTTATCCGTTGCAAGGTTTTCTAAAATGAGCTTATTTCCGGTTCCGGCCGACATTTCAAAAAATCCGACATGCTGCCACTTATCGGAACCGCTGAGAACTTTATTGAAAAAAACAGTGTCAACAATCCCATTATGATTGACGACGCATTGCGCGGAATCTGAGGTACTTCCAGGCCCATGGAATAAAATGCTGTAGATTCCCGGAGTTTCTATGGATGGAGTAATAGACACAGAGCCCGTTCCTTCAAGCTTGCGAGCACTCAGGTTCCATAATTCGCCAGTATTATAGTCATTCCAGGTTCCCGACAATTCCTGAACAGAATTATCCTTATCATCGATATAAATATCATCCGTTAAGTAGTCGAGATGAGTTTTCGCCTGATTTCCAACACTGTCACATACTGTAACAGAAATCTTAGCAATATTATCAGCAGGAACAGCATTGACGGTTTCCCATCGATTTTTGCTGACAATTGAACAGGACAGTCGTTGATATGTCTCATTTTTTGTCTTCATAGCAACGAATGGTTCGTCTGTCTGAAAAACCGGTCCATCAGTTTCGATTGTAAATCGCCGGTTGTCACCTTCTATAATCTCATTTACTGTCAGAACCGGTGCGATCGTATCTTCCGGATTAATCCATAAACCCATGGCTTCCGTGTCTTTACAATACATGAAATCCACATTATATTGATTTGATAACCTGTGGGCAATCGCATTCAGAGAATCCATGCCCAGCATAAAATCCGTCTGTGGTAAATGAGACCAAAAGCAGGCCATCTGATCATTACCATTGGCCGCTTCCTGAAACATGATTTCCAAATTTTCCCGGGTCCAGTTGATGCTCGTAAAACAGATAGACCGCAGGCGCCATTGTTTCAGATCACCCTTGATCTGGTAATTATTAGCGTTTGGGTGGTAAGGTACAAATTCACTGGGCGATTCTGACCAGTCGATGATATTATTGGTTGGCTCGTTGTAATCACCACCATAGGAGGGGTAAGCGTTTGACATATCGAAAGGAATGAACTTTTCCTGGTAAGACTGCCAGGCATTATCCATATAATGCCAACCGCTCCGAAAGGAGACAGGGAAGACGTCATCTTCAATAAGATATTTCATCAGACATTCTTCATAATCATCCTCATTCAGTAGAAAATCAAGTCCCTGATTGTAATAAAATATGTTGTCGCCATTCGTATCGGACCAGTAATAATTATGGTAATGCAGAGTTAATTGGTCATCATAAGCGTTAATAGCGTCCATGTGATATTTTTTCATCAGGTAGAGGGTAATATTGTTGCGAATCGGGATATTGCAGTTGCGGGAAAGATGAAAGACATTGCCGGCCATCATCCACCAGGTCATTTTCATCGGCGTACCAAAACTGTCTTTTAATCGGAGGCGGAAGGAAGTATCCATGACCGTGTAGGCATTACCAGCCGGATCGGCATAGAGATGACCCTTAAAATAGCGATTATCATACTGACTGATGGATAAGCCGTCCCAGATAGCCGTATCGGAGCCAACAACCAGGTATACTTTCCCGCTTTCGCCGTTAATAATCATTGCCATTAATAAAACAAACAGACAAACCATTTTTTTGAGCATTGAAAATCCTTGATTCAAACCTATAAATACAAAAACAATTTAGGTCTTATTGGGATAAAATGAAAATCTCAAAAGGTGCTTGCTGTCACAAAAAAGGGCCGCTAGAAAGCGACCCTTTTTTTACTAATTTTACGACTAAATTAGAAATTAATATTCAGACCAAAATTGATCCGGCGCGGCATACCGATATAGACTTCAGCGTCATCAGCAGAGTGATTTTTCCCGTCACCTGCAAATGCATTGTACTCGCTATTATCAACTGCATCTTGAATATAAATAGCATCCAAAGCATTGAAAACATGCAGATACGCCTGGAATCCGACATTGCCGAATTGAATCGGAATGTCGTATTTTGCATGAAGATCAATCTTTGAATAGCTTGGTACCTTCCAGCTCTGTTCACGATCAGCTGTTCCATCAGCCGCAATTTCTCTGCTGTTAGGATCCCAACTAGCCCAGAAACGATCATAATAATTCATCGTGGCGGCAACTGTCAGTCCTTTAATAGGAAATAGGGATACAGTGAATGAATACTGACTCTGAGGCATGTCTCCAACCATCAGGTCTTTGACTGCATAGGTATATTTTGCAGTCGTATCTGCAACAACATCTTTATAAGTTCCTTCAGCATCATCGGTGTAAATCCAGTGACCGTAGGACATGGCCGCATCAAGGCGCAGCATATGAATAGGCTGATAAGCCAATTCTAACTCAAAACCCTTATGGTATTGGTTTAATCCAGTTAGAAAAATCAGATCCGTATCACCACTGGAACCCTGCCCTGAGGTAACTGGTTTTACCAGGTTTCGGTCTTTCCAGTTCGTATTATACACATTGACTTTTGTGGCAAGCTTGTCAGCCAGTGCTCTGAAATTCAAACCAGCTTCAGTGCTGATAAATTTCTCATTAGTTGGATCGGGTGCCAAAGCAATTTCTACGTCATCAATGATGTTGTCCAGAATTGGAACTTTTTCAACATAGCCGAAATTGGCAAACGCTTCAATATTATCGGTAATTTTATACAGTCCACCGGTTTTGAATTGAATGGCTGAAATCCAGTCGGCGATAATTTCCAGTTCACCATCTTCAGTTGCAGTTATAAAACTTTCTGTATAATTCGCAGCTTTCTTGAAATGATCCACTAAACCGTATTTAATCATGGAAAAACCGCCCATACCATAGACGGAGAACAGATTGGCTTTATATTCAGCCTGACCGAAAAATCCTAGCCAATCAATCGTATTGGTGTTATTATAATCAATTTTGTCACCCAAACCGACTTTATTTGCTTCTACGGTAGCATCCTGGAATTCATCATAATATTTGCTATAACGGGCATCGCCTTCTTTAGTATTAACATAGGCTCCATTGACAGCATAATCTCCACCCAATAAATCACGGACTTCACGGAAATGGTTGATTTCAGCAGTACGCCAATCAATCCCTATCTGAGTTTTCAAATTTTCACTAATATCGATATTCAGTTTAGAAATTGTGCCAACAGTCCATTGTTGGTTTACACTGTTTCGAAGATACCCAACTGATTCACCTTCAGGTTTTACATAATATATTTTGGTCGTTTGATTTGTATCCTCTGGGGCATAATAATATTTTCGACTTTTATCACCTTGATTCATTGCAATCGTCGCATCCCAATCAACATATCGCGAGGGTGAATCGGTTCCAAGTCCAGCACTTGCCCATTTCATGTCTCCAAACGTCCCGGAACCACCACCAGAACCACCGGAGAAATAAGCGACGGTAGATAAACGCATCTTTTCATTGATGGTAAGATACCAGTTCAGGTTGACCTGGGGCTTGTGATAATAGTTTTCACTTTCGTTTAGGTAATTCGGATCATGGCGATCAACAGTCTTGTCGCCATACATATAGAAATATTGCTGACCTTTATAATCGCTGCTGACTGTATTCCAGTTTTCATTGTATGTTCTTCCGGCTTCAGGAAAAACTGCAAATATATCCGATGATGTACCTGCATTATCTTCGGCCAATTGGAGTACGGAATCATCAAAAACATCTTTTGCATATTCATGATCGTATGCAGCAATATTCTGAGCATAACGCATTTGACCATGACGTTGCGGTGCGCCCAATGCGAAGAATTCAAACCGGTTGTTTTTATTGGCCTGATAACTCAATCCAAGATAATAGGCCCAGGCGTCGGTCCAGGCTTTATCGATAACGCCGTCGGCTGTTTTTCTGACAATTGTCCCGCTTACAGCAAACTTGTCATTGATCAAGCCTGAATTATAGTTAATGGTAGTTTTCAGAAAACCGCCACTGCCAAATTCCTGTTTAAATTTTCCGCCGGCTTTCAACGCGGTCGGATCAGTAAGGATATTCATCGTTCCACCGATTGATGGTGCAGCAAGGTTCACAGCTGAAAGACCACGCTGCATCTGAATCGATGAAGTTGCATCTGCGACGCCATCCCAATTTGACCAATAGACCCAGCCGTTTTCCATGTCATTCACCGGAACACCATTGATCATTACGGCAACATTCATCTGATTGAATCCGCGAACACTAACCCGCGCATCCCCAGCGCCACCACCCTGTTCAGTGGCGTAAACACTTGGTGTCGTGTTCAAAACCATCGGCATATCCCGTGAACCGAGATTGATTTCAATGTCGAGTTTTTCAACATTTGTATAAGCAACCGGAGTGGTCCGAGTTGCCCGGGACGCCAAAACCTCAAGCGCTCCCAGTTCCAGAGTTTCTCTTTCCAATTGGAAACTGATTTTGGTCACACCTGATGAAGATACATTCAGGTCTCTGGTTACTTTTGTGTAACCAATAACCGATACCATAACCTGCACAGCACCTGCCGGTACTGCGTCAATGATGAAACTCCCATTTTCATCAGTTGCCGCACCTAACGTTGTACCCACCACAACAACGTTGGCGCCTACGATTCCATCACTGGTTGTCTTATCAACAACACGCCCCTGAATGGAACCGGTCTGGGCGAAAATTAATGTCGGCAGCAGAAGCGCCAACAGAACACACAAGAATCGTGTACTCCTCATTACTCCTCCAAGTTTTCGTTTTTTGTTAACAACTACCCTATATTCAGTACTTTAACTGTTTCTTCAAGTCACTATGTATCTGGTATAAATTTTCATCTGCCGTACGAAATATAGTGTGGAGAATATAGAAAAACAAGATAAGAAATTCTTAAAATTTAGCTTTTCCATTGATAATCAGTTTTGTAGATTAATATTTACATATGAAGTCTTTTGTATTAAAAAATAGGTTCTTTAGTTTAATCATCGCACTCGGTTTTTTTGCCGTAATCCTGTGCGAAGCAGTAAATGCTCAATTGTTAAAGCCGACAAAAGATGATTATTCAAAGTATACTACGACCGGTAATATCGGGATAACAGTAACCAATGCGGGAACATTTGGTGATGGCTTTATCCAGCAAACTCCTGATCAACCGAGTTGTGAATACCCAAAAGGTTCCGGAATTGAACATTTGTTTGTCGGTGGTCTATGGGTTGGCGCCGTCACAACAACGGGCATTCATGTGAGCACGGCAGCGTTTAATACTCCGCGATTATCCAGCGGAGGTTCAGTCAATTTTGAGTTTACCAATACCGCTGATCCGACGGATCTGGTCAAAGAGCGATCATCTATTCCGGACAATAAATATTTTTCCTATGATGCTATCAGTCATCAGGATTTTCTGGCAGATTTTACAGATACAAACACCATTGTACCCGGTACAAGTGTTCTGATTCCGTATCATATCCCCCTGGGATTGGGAGTTCACCTGGAAACCTACGCCTGGAATTTTCCTTTCACCGACGCCTTTGTCATTTTTAATTATACAATTACGAATGTTCAGGACGATACGCTGAAAGATGTGTACTTAGGATTGTGGGCAGATCTGGTTGTTCGTAACACCAATATCACGCCGCCGCGGGTCGGTACACCTTTTTATATTCATGCCGGGGTAGGATATGTCAATAATGACAGCACCAAGATGGTTTACTGCTATGATTATGATGGCGATCCCGGTTTTACCGACAGCTATGTCGCTATGGCTTTGCTGGGCGCCAAAGCGCTGAACGACGATGATCAATATCAGGGAAAAATATTTTATAACTGGTGGCTGTTCAGTGGGGGAGATGCAGACCATGAGCGTCCGCCCTCCGATGAGGGCGCCCGATACCTGCGCATGCAGGAGTCGATATCCAATGATGTTTTCCAGAATGACATTTTCCAGTCACCCGGTAACAGGATGAGCCTGATTACGACCGGTCCATTTGAAGCTATTCCGCCTGATTCCTCTGTGAATGTTGTTTTTGCATTTATCTGCGCCAGAAAAGCCGGTTATAACTCTTCAAAAATTGATGATGACAATGCTAAAAAATATCTGTATGAAAATACGCGCTGGGCTTACCGGGCTTATTATGGCGAAGATTCTAATAAGAATGGAATTCTTGATTTTGTCGGAACAGATTCGACAGAAGATATTAATGGCAACGGTAAACTGGACCGTTATATATTACCGACTCCTCCTACAGCGCCTTATGTCAAATTAATTCCGGGCAATAAGCAGGTAACATTGATGTGGGATAAACGAGCCGAAAAATCCATCGATCTAATCACCAAAAGCATGGATTTTGAAGGCTACCGGATTTACCGTTCTTTTGTCGGCGATGACAAATCTACCGAAGGTATTACCCATAATATGAGTTTAATCGCCGAGTTTGATACAGTCGACGGACTTTTTTATGATACCGGACTTGACAGTGTTCTGCTGTCTGAACCAGTAACGGAAATTATTGATAATGGAAATTCCATTGATACTATACAATTTTACTATCAATATACAGTGGATAATCTGCACAACGGTTGGCAATATGCTTTCAGTGTGACCGCCTTTGACAGCGGGGATATCAAACTCCGTCTGGAGAGTCTTGAGAGCAGTAAACTGCAAAACATGAAGATTGTCAGTCCGGGGACACCGGCGAATCCGGATATGAAATCCGATCAAGTCGGTGTCTATCCCAATCCCTATCGCGCCAATGCGCTTTGGGATGGCAGTTTCGAAAGAGAGCGTAAGCTGTTTTTCTATAATCTCCCGGCAAATTGCGAGGTCAGAATCTATACACTCGCAGGGGACATTGTTGATCAGTTTACTCATTATGGGACCAGTTATGATGGTTCCGATATCAAATGGTATGATCAATTCTCCCTCGGAAATACCATTTTTCCGGGCGGTGAACATGCCTGGGATCTGGTTTCAAAATATGACCAGGCCATTGCCACCGGGTTGTATTTATTTACGGTAAAGGACCTGGACAACGGAGAGTTATTCAAAGGGAAGTTTTTAGTCATCAAATAAAACTCTGATTTTTAGGAGGAATGAAAATGAGAAAATCACTTTTAACATGTATGTTCATCTTAATTGTTGTAATGTTTTCCGTCACACCTCTGATATCGCAGATGGCTGTATATGATACAGTCAGTGTGCATGATCTCCAGTATCTTGAAAATCCGGTCTTCGATGCGGCTCATCCGGAGCTTCAGGAATCCGTCTGGTTTGGCGATACTGTCACGGTAAAAGCATATGTCCGGCATAGTCCCCGCGAGTTTTGGATTGGCGCCCGGTGGGCCTGTTATGTTACCGAAGATCTTGACGAACCGCAGGACCCCTGGTCCGGATTTTTCGTCATTCAGAGTGACAGTACCGAGATTAACACTCTCTTCAGCTTCATCCAAGAAGGCGACGAAGTCTATTTTACCGGGAAATTAAGTACCTATACCGGATTAACGCAACTCGAAGTATATGAAGGGGGAGCAGTATATGCACCGGATCCGGTAATACCGATAACCATTGTCAGTTCCGGGAATACATTACCGATACCAAAAGTTGTAACACTGGCCGATCTGGCAACCCATGTTGCCGGTGAGCAATGGGAATCCCAGTATGTGCGGGTTGAAAATTGTATCATTACGAATAATGACTACTCCAGCGGCATGGCCGTTATTACCGACGGAACCGCCACCGGTTATATCGATGATTATTTTATGTACTTTAGGAAGTTTACTGATAATGGAATCATCCATTGGCCGGCAAACGGGACGTCAATAAACATACAGGGATATACCCGGGATATCGGTTATGACTATTTTTCCATTAATCCCAGAGATACGACAGACATCGAAGTATTAAGTAATCCGCCCTTGATATCTGAAATTTCCCGTGACATCGGATTTCCGAAATCCACTGACGCTGTAAATGTCACAGCAACCATTATAGATAATGTAACGGTTGCCGGCGCAATTCTGCATTACAGCGTGGACTGGGGTACTTTTGTAGAATTAGCCATGATAGCCTCCCGTACCGTCTACAACGCTCAGATTCCGGTCCAGCCGAATAATTCTTATGTCCGGTATTTTATTTCAGCGGTTGATAACGCTGGCGATTTTTCGCAAATGCCCGGAGATACATCTGGGCGAGTCTATTATTATGTTGTGAAAGACGATGGCCCATCAATTAAGGATATTCAGTACACCTGGGGGTACACGTACGAAGGATCAGGATTCCGGGATTTTGCGACAACTCTGGAAGGTGTTGTCATGACAGATACGATGGATTGGACCAATAATTATTATATTCAGGAAAAAGACTCAATGTGGTCCGGTATCTGGGTTTATGACAACGTTAACCGTCCGAACAAGGGCGACTGGATCCGGATTGCCGGCACTGTGGAAGAAAATTATGGAGTAACGCGGTTTAGTTCTATCACCGATTATCAGGTGATAACTCCCGATTATGGAGTATTTGACCCGGTTACCGTCAGCACTGAAGAGGTCAGCACAAGCGGTGAAAATGGCGAAGCCTATGAAAGTGTCTTAATTCAAGTCCTGAATGTTACGGTTACCAATCCCTTTCCGGATGGTTCCGGTAATTTCGGCGAGTTTCTTATCGATGACGGAACAGGAGGGGTCAGGGTTGATGACGCCTTTTCATCCTTTGACGGTAACCTGGATACCACATATAAGCTAAATCACACCATTGAAAAGTTAATCGGTATGGGATATTATAGCTATAGTGATTATAAAATTCTGCCCCGTGGGTATGATGATATCATTGGTCATGTCACCGGTCTCAAAACCGGCGATCCTGTTATCCAAAAGTACCGGCTCGACCAGAACTATCCGAATCCTTTTAATAATGCCACAGCGATTCGGTTTGCCGTCGCAACAGCCGAACCGGTGACCCTGATCATTTATAATATTCTGGGGCAACCGGCCCGGACATTGTTCAATAGCGCCGTCACACCCGGGACCTACGATATCTTCTGGAATGGCAAGGATAATTCCGGTAATACCGTCAGCACCGGCATCTATTTTTACCAGTTACAGGGCAAAGAATTCTCTCAAACCCGTAAAATGCTGTTTATCAAATAATGATTCAAATCCATCGGCAGCTAAGCTTATTGAGCAACGGCCGGGTTCCTATCGGAACCTGGTTGCTGCCAATTATATTGCTGTCAGTATTTTTTATTCGGTGTACCGAACGCAAATTGACCGGACCCTATGACAATTTACCACCGGATACCAAGATATTCATCAGCACCACACGTCAATTGAATCCGACCCAGAGTGTGCAGACAATTTCCTGGGACGGCCGGGATCCGGATGGATTTATCATCGGTTATTATTACACCTGGAAAGAGAATCCCGATTCGGCTGACTGGATATTCACCACTAAACACGCGGAATTATTTCCATTGGTAATTCTTGGAACCGATACGTCTTATATGTTTCAGGTTAAAGCTGTTGATGACGACAGTCTTGCTGATCCGACTCCTGCCTGTCAGGCATTCCCGATCAGGAATTCACCACCGACTATTCGCTGGACGCTGGTCAGCAGGATTCCCGATACAACATTTACGGTCGCGAGCCTCATCTGGGAAGCTTCTGATCTGGACGGTGATTCCACCATAGACCGGTTTGAATATGCGCTGGATGAGCCGGATAACTGGCGAGCCATTTCTGGGTATAACCGGATTGTGACTCTGAACGCCGACGACGGACTGACTGAGGGCAAGCACTGTTTTTATATTCGTGCAGTCGATGTTGCCGGCGCTGAAAGTGAGATAATCCGCATGCCGGATGACACTACCCGGTTCTGGTATGTCAAAGAACCCAAAGGACGTTATTTGCTGATCGATGATCACGCTTCGGAATCAAGCACCTATAGTTTTCCGGACCGGTATTACCGGAACATGATGAATAACGTTTTACCCGGCGAAGGTTTTGATGTATGGAACATTGAAAAACTGTTTCCACTTTCTGTGATACAGTTTACAGAGACAATAAAATTGTTCGACAGAATCATCTGGTACACGGATTTGGTAAAGACGACAGATCCACACTTCATCGCTGCCCAGGTAGCCCTGCCGGCAGTGATTGATGCCGGTGCAAAAGTTATATTTATTGCTCAGTTCAATACCGGCTTTGGAGCGCAGGGTGATCCGCTGGCTTTTTCTCCGGTTGATTCCCTCGGCAAATATTACGACCGGATTCCGCCCAACAGTATTTTTATTCCACAACCGGATTTCAAAACCGTTTTTCCCGCTATCACCGATAGCCTGCCAGAATTAAAAGTCTCGAATTTTATCTTTGGTGTAATTGCCACTCCTCCCAAAGAGGGCAATATTATCCTGTATCGTTACAATGACGCCAGTCTGCCTGAAAATCCGCCCTTTGTGTTGCTGGGCCGGAATGACAATACTGATGAATATGACTTTGTTTTTTCCGGTGCGCCGCTGCACCAGATGAACGGTAATGGCAATCTTGACGAATTCTTTAATATAATCTTTAATCGAATATTTGATGCGAACTAGACCGAAAATAAACATTTTTCTGATGGTATTCTTAGCGGTTTTGCTGATCAAAGTCGGCTATGCACAGGATCGCGGATCCGGCACGATTGAAGGATTTATTACGGATGCGAAAACCGGTGAACCATTGATTGGTGTCAATGCGGTAATCCTGGGAACCTACCTGGGAACTTCCAGTGATTTTAACGGCCGATACATCATTCGCAATATCAATCCATCCGAATATACGCTTGAATTGAGTTACATCGGATATAAGGTCATCCAGAAAACCGGTGTGAAAATCACAGCAGGAGAAAAGGTAATAATTAATTTTGAGCTGGAACAGACAGCGCTTGCCTTTGGACAGGAAATCGTCGTTATCGGTGAGAAACCGCTGCTGCAGCTGAATGAAACGGGAACAGTACGTTCTGTTAACAAAGAAGAAATATACAATAAGCCCATTGAGAACATCCAGGATATAATTTCTGAGCAGGTGGGGGTCACCCAACAGGATAATGAAATTCATATCCGGGGCAGCCGTTCTTATGAAGTGCAGTACCTGCTGGATGATATTTCCGTGCAGGACCCGTTGTCCGGAACCGGTTTTGGCTTGAATATCAGCGCCAGTGCTGTAGAAGAGGTCGAAGTTATTACCGGTGGATTCAGAGCGGAATACGGTCAGGCAACATCGGGAATTGTAAATGTCAAAACCAAATCGGGAGAGGATACTTACCAGGGATTTATCTCACTGAAATCCGATAATCTGGGATTATTTCGTTCAAGGCCATGGAGTTTCAATACGGATATCTTCGAATTCAACCTTGGAGGCAGAGAACCGCTCACTTCTTTCCTGCTGCCGGGGATCGGATTGACATTACCGGGAGACATTTACTTCTTTTTTAATTTTTACGGAATGATTTCCGATGATTACACAAGAGCCACTGCAGACCAGTTATCCAGTCCGATAACTCCCCGCGTGAACCTGTTCGGAAAAGAAATCTTTAATTCGACAGCTTTTTCCCCGCGTCAGAACAATAATTGGGTCGGTTTGTACAAATTGACCTGGAAAATTGATGAAACCCACAAATTGATATATTCCTACAACCGGTCTCTGGTGGTCAATCAAAATACCCAGTCATTGCAGACAAATCTGGAATATGTGG
>JAHJGX010000123.1 GCA_018824205.1 bacterium | reverse complement strand
GAATCATTGCATACATCTGATCCCGGCGGGCGGCTGATGATTCTGACGTTCTCATTATCTCTGCTCCTCATGTTTTGAGCACTAAAATAATGAAACCGGCCATCGATGTAAAGATGCACTTCACCGGGCGGATACCATATGGAAGCGATTGAAAAACGACTCTGGAAAGCTGCCGACACATTACGCGCCAATTCGAACTATGCGAGTAATGAATATTTTATTCCGGTTATGGGTTTGTTATTTCTTCGGCATGCATATAACCGATATTTGAACGTTAAAGATGGTATTATCGCTTCACTTCCCTCCCGCGGTGGAAAAACAAGAGAATTAACCAAAGAAGACTTCTCTAAAAAGAGTGCAATTTTCCTGCAAGAAAAGGCTCAGTTCGATCACCTTACTGCGTTACCAGATAGCGCCGATCGCTCCAAGGCATTGATCGAAGCCATGGAATCCATTGAAAATGACTATGAAAATCTTGCGGGCTTATTACCCAAACAAGAATATTTGGAACTGGATAACGAGGTACTTGGACAGCTGCTCCGGATTATGAATCCCGAAGAATTAAAGCAAGCGTCCGGTGATGTATTCGGGCGGATTTATGAATATTTCCTTACTCAATTTGCGGATTTAAAAGCCCATGATAATGGCGAATTCTTCACACCGATATCCTTGGTTTCTTTGATAGCAAATATCATTGAACCGTATAACGGGATTGTATTCGATCCAGCCTGTGGCTCCGGTGGTATGTTTGTGCAGAGTGCCCATTTTGTTGAAAAACTGCATCAGAGTCCCACGGATAAACTAACCTTCAAAGGTTACGAAAAGAACAAAACAACGATTCGTCTGGCAAAAATGAATCTTGCCGTACACGGATTAGAAGGCATTATTCAGCAAAATATCAGTTACTATGATGATCCGCTTGAATTACTTGGTAAAGCCAATTTCGTTATGGCCAACCCACCTTTTAATGTGGACGAAGTAGATGCCGAAAAAGTCAGGCGTGATCCCCGTTTACCGTTCGGTTTGCCTGGAGAGAATAAAGCCGGCAAAGTATCTAATGGTAATTATATTTGGATTAGTTATTTCTATAGTTATTTAAACGAGACTGGTCGAGCCGGATTTGTCATGTCGTCTCAGGCATCCAACGCCGGTCGTGATGAAGCCAAGGTCCGCCAAAAACTGATTGAAACCGGTGATGTAGACATCATGGTATCTATCCGGTCGAATTTCTTTTATACCCGCACGGTGCCCTGTGAATTATGGTTTCTGAATCGGGCAAAACTCGCCCAACACAAAGACAAAGTCCTGATGATCGATGCCCGGAATACCTATCGTAAAGTTACACGGAAAATCTATGATTTCAGCCCGGAGCAGGAACAGAACATCCTGGCGATTGTTTGGCTCTATCGTGGCTATCAGGATCGATTCGAAAACCTGGTATTTGATTATCTCCAAAAGACCGTATCTGAGGCAATTGCCTGTTCAAAGATTGATATTGACAAAAATAGTCCGGTTTTTCCCTTTAAGGACTTTCCCGACTCTCTGGCAGGTCTACGGAAACTAATACAGCCTTATGAAAATCATCTGAAAGAAAACACCGACCATGCAGAAATATTAGAGCAATTCGATGGCGGTTTAAAGACATTCCAAGATGACGCAGATGAGTTTGCTGCAAGTACAAAACATTTTAATCTTCAGAATGAATCATGGAAAGACTCGGTTACATCCACTTACGATCTTCGTGTGTTATCCGATAAAAGCCGCGACCTGGTTAAAGATGCCGATCTGCTCTATAAATTAATCGGTCGTTTGATTGATATTTGTGAAAATGAATTAAACGTAAAAGATAACGAATCATGGAACATCCGTGACATCAACAAGATCCGTAAACTCTGTGATGAAAACCGTAAAACTCTCGTAGAACAACTCAAGCAAGTCAGCTATTTCCACAAACAGGCATTATGGCTGGTGGAGCGTTTCCCTGAAGCAGAACTCCGGGATGTGGAAGGTTTGGTAAAACTGGTGGATCGTACAGAACTGGAAACCAACGACTGGAGTTTGACACCGGGACGCTATGTAGGTGTTGCCCCGGAAGTAGAAGATGAAAACTTTGACTTCGAGGAAACCATGCGGGAAATCCATGTGGAACTGGAAGGGCTGAACACCGAAGCCATTGAGCTGGCGGGAAAGATTCGCAGGAATTTTGAGGAATTAGGGATATGAACAAGAAAACACATATTATTAAAAGCGATAGTTCGTCCATTGTTGAGCCGGAATTTATAAATGACCTTCGGCAAATGATCGATGAAGCCCGCCGTTTTGTGGCTGTGGCAGTGAACACCGGCCTGACAATGCTCTACTGGCGAGTTGGTAAACGTATTAACGATGAAATATTAAAAGGTAATCGGGCGGAGTACGGGAAACAGATTCTTGCCACAGTGTCGCAAGAATTGATGACTCAATATGGTGATGGGTTCAGTTATTCTGCACTAACAAGAATGATCAAGTTCGATGAGGTATTTCCGGACAAATCAATTGTTGCCACGCTGTCGCAAACATTGAGTTGGTCGCACTTCCGAGAATTAATATCCCTGGAAAAACCACTTCAACGTGACTTTTATGCTGAGATGTGCCGGGTTGAAAATTGGAGTGTGCGGGTACTGCGGGATAAAATCGATTCCATGCTTTATGAACGTACGGCGTTGTCTAAAAAACCGGATGAACTTGTCAAGGCCGAACTGCAAAAACTGCGAGATAAAGACCAAATCACCCCAAATCTGGTGCTGAAAGATCCTTACATTCTGGACTTTCTGGGACTGAAGGACCGCTATTTAGAAAAGGATCTGGAAGATGCGATTCTGCGGGAATTGGAGCAATTTCTATTGGAACTCGGCGCGGGTTTCACCTTTATTGCCCGGCAGAGAAGAATACAGATTGATAATGACGACTTCTATATCGATCTGCTGTTCTATAACCGAATACTAAAACGCCTCTTTGCTGTAGATCTGAAACTGGGAAGTTTCAAGGCGGATTACAAAGGACAGATGGAACTTTATCTGCGCTGGCTGGATAAGCACGAACGGCAGACGGGCGAAGAATCACCGCTGGGGTTGATCCTGTGTGCTGGTAAAAAGGCGGAACAGATCGAACTGCTGGAACTGGATAAGTCGGGAATTCATGTGGCGGAATATTTGACCCAACTCCCACCCCGCAAACTCCTGCAGGAGCGACTGCAACAGGCGATTGAACAGGCAAAAAAGAAATTTGAGAGTTGATGTTGGCTATAACAAAAACCAATTGGACACATAAAAAACTTGGAGATATTTGTAAAAAAATTGGGAGTGGAATTACTCCAAGGGGAGGAGAAGCAGTTTATTCTAATTCCGGGGCAACATTAATTCGCAGCCAAAATGTATATAACAATGATTTTCATTACGAAGGATTAGCTTATATAAATGATGAAATAGCGGATAAAATGAAGAGTGTACAGGTCCAAGAAAAGGATGTTTTATTAAATATTACGGGCGACTCAGTAGCGAGATGTAGTATTGTTCCAGAATCAATACTACCTGCAAGAGTGAATCAGCATGTTTCGATTATACGTCCTCAAGAAGCAAAGTTAAATCCTCATTTTCTAATGTATTATTTAGTATCGCCGTATATGCAGAAATATATGCTTTCACTTGCTGGTTCAGGAGGAACACGAAAAGCTTTAACCAAATCAATGATTGAAGATTTTTCGGTTCCAATACCTAATATAGAAACTCAGACCCGCATCGCTTCCATCCTCTCCGCCTACGACGACCTGATTGAGAATAACCGGCGGCGGATACAGTTATTGGAAGGATCGGCGCGGCTGCTGTACCGGGAGTGTTTTGTGCACCTGCGCTTCCCCGGCCATGAGCATGTGAAGATCATTGATGGTGTGCCGGAAGGATGGGAAAAGAAGAAAATAGCAGATGTATGTGAAACTGTTGGAGGCGGAACACCTTCTACGAAAAATCCAGAATATTGGTTGAACGGGAATATTACTTGGATTACTCCTACAGATGTGACTCGAAATGATAGTCTTGCACTTCTGCAGTCAGAGAGGAAAATAACTTTATCAGGGCTGAAAAAGTCATCAGCGAAATTAGTTCCACCATTTACAATTCTTATGACCAGTAGAGCCTCCATTGGGTATTTTGCGCTAATGGCGGAAGAAGTATGCACTAATCAGGGGTTCATTAATATCATTCCCAATTCTAATACTATGAGCATGTATATTCTTTATAACCTGATGAATCGGGTCGATGAAATTTTACTGCACGCAAGCGGGTCAACTTATAAAGAAATCAGTAAGGGTGAATTCAGGACATTTGATATTATTATTCCGTCAAAGAATTTACTCGGTCAATTTGAAGAACAAGCTTGGCTTCTTCATACCCAAGTCAGAAATCTGAAAAAGCAGCAACTAAATCTTCAGCAGGCCCGTGATCTACTCTTGCCCAAATTAATGAATGGAAAGATTGAAGTATAGCAAGCATGAAATAATCTATTTACATACAGGAGTTTAAATATGGAAGCAAGGAACCGTAAACTTAATGATTGGTATGGAAAAATAAAACGAGGTGAAATAAAACTTCCCCGCTTTCAACGTTTTGAAGCATGGGACAGACAAAGAATTTGTAGTTTAATACAAACAGTTATTCGTGATTTGCCACTTGGTATAACGTTAGTTTTAGAAGTCGGTAACGAAGAACAATTTATTTCACGATTTCTCGTTACGGCACCCGAGACAGATGATAGGACATATGAACACCTTCTCGATGGACAACAGCGGTTAACCGCATTATGGCGTGCTTTCCATAATAATTACGAATATGAAACATATTTTGTATATATCGAAGAATTTGATAATTACGAATATGATGACCCTAGAGAAGATATGTCCGTTTTTCATAGGGGCAGATATTATAAAAAGAATGGAGATCGATATCCCATTTGGTGTGATGATCCAGCTCAATGTCTTCATAGGGGATTCATTCCAACTCATTTACTTAGACCGGAAGATATCCAATCGGAAATAGATAATTGGATCAGCGTAGCTACATCATCATTAGAACCCAAAGAGGGTGGCAAAAATGAATTAAAGCAGTATTACGACTTTATTAAAAAGGTTAGTGATAAGATAAAAGATTTAAGATCTATAATTTCGAATTATAACCTTCCGTACCTGTCCCTTCCATCAAATACTGATAAAACAGTTGCACTTAATGTTTTTATTAACATGAACACAAACAGTAAACCTTTATCGACCTATGATATTATTGTTGCTGAAGTTGAAAGTGTCATGGGTAAATCTCTTCACGATTTTCAAGAATCTTTAAATGAAAGCGATCCCAATATTGGGCGTTACTCTGATTTATCTGATGTTATTTTAACAACCTCAGCTCTTTTACAAAATGAACTTCCTAATCAGCGCGGCGCCTGGAATATGAATAAAAGAAAGATGGTTGAAAAATGGCCTATTATGACAAAGGGATTAAGCAGGATGGTTGAATTTCTCAAGAGTGAAGGGATATTCGATCGTCAGAGATTGCCTACAAATGCGGTGTTGGCAGTTATTGCCGCGTTATATGCGGATATTCCCGAATCTGGCGATAAACGCGGCCAAGATGAACTCCTACTTAAAAGGTATTTATGGTATTCCTTTTTCACTGATCGTTATGAAAATTCCGCAGCAACTCATGCTTATGCTGATTTTGTAGCCATGCGAAAAGTAATATGTGGTCAAATCAAGGAAGGTGAAACAAAATTTGGGATAAATGATGTCCCTGTATTTAGAGATCATGTACTAGTAGATACTGAAGAGTTATTAACATCCGATTGGCCCAAAAGAGCATCTATCAGAGGACGGGCTGTATTAGCAGTGGCTTGTAGACTTGGGGCTTTAGATTTTTCAACTGGTGAAAAATTGAATTTGAATAATATTGAAAATAGACACTACCATCATATTTTCCCAGATGCATTATTAAAAGAGGCCCAAATTGATAGTCTCTTAGCCCTTAATTGTGCTTTAATAGTTGACAAGACAAATATCTCTATTGGTCGAAAAGATCCCCTCCAATATATGAAAGACAGATACGAGTGGTCATCTGAGGAAATTGTTAAAGAGAGGCTAAGGTCCCATTTAATCCCAATTGAAGAATTAGCAAATGGTGGATATAAAGGATTAGATATTGAACAAAAGACCATAAAAATTAATAATGATTTTCAAGACTTTATTTCAAAAAGAGCATTATTAGTAATGAGAGCTGTAGAGAAACTTATAGAAGGACATCAACTACAAATTGATGATTTATATGTGTAGTTATTCAATGTAAAAAGAAGGGATGAATTATTTAATCAGTAGAAGCAAACTAAAGATGGTAAAATGAGTACTTATACCGAAGATAATCTCGTTCAGCAAACAACTGCTGACTATTTTCAAGAACACCTTGGATGGGATTCTGTGTATGCTTATAACAATGAAGATTTTGGTCCGGACAGTTTATTAGGACGCGATTCCGATCGGCAGGTGATTCTCAGGCGCTATCTACATCAGGCACTGGAAGAGTTGAATCAAAACCTCCCCGAGGATGTATATCAACAAGCCATACAGAAAATCGAGGAAAGCAGCGCGAGTCAAACCGCATTTGCTGTAAATCGTGAAAAGTACGAACTGTTGAAAAACGGTGTTCCGGTTTCCTACCGCGCTCCGGGTGGTGAATTAAAACGTGATCGGTTACGGGTATTCAACTTTGATGAACCTGAAAAGAACCATTTCCTCTGTGCCCGGGAACTCTGGATTAAGGGTGATTTATATCGTCGCCGGGCGGATATTGTAGGGTTTGTTAATGGTATTCCGCTTCTGTTTATTGAATGCAAAAATGTTCACAAAGATATCAAAGTAGCCTACGATAAAAATCTATCTGATTATAAAGACACAATTCCCCATATTTTTTATCACAATGCCATGGTCATTTTAGGTAACGGTATCAAGGCTCGTTTTGGTTCGGTTTTCAGTAAATATGAGCATTTTACCGAATGGAAACGGCTTTCTGAGGAGGAACCCGGCGTTGTCGATATGGAAACCCTATTAAAAGGTATCTGCAATAAACAGTGTTTTATAGACCTTTTTGAAAACTTCATTGTTTTTGACGATTCATCAGGCAAGCCGGTTAAAATTATTGCGAAGAATCACCAGTTTCTGGGTGTCAATCGAGCAATTGAATCTGTAAAGGATCGAAACGAACGGCAGGGAAAGTTGGGTGTTTTCTGGCATACGCAAGGAGCCGGTAAAAGTTATTCTATGGTGTTCTTTTCCCGGAAAGTCCGGCGTAAGATGGGTAACAATTTTACGTTTCTGATTCTGACAGACCGCGATGATCTCGACACTCAGATCTACAATACCTTTGCTGGCTGCGGACTGGCGGATAACGATAAAGACCCCTGCCGTGCAAAAAGCGGTGACCATCTTCAGGTATTACTCGGTCAACAAAAAGCATGTATCTTTTCCCTGATTCAGAAATTCAATAAGCCGATCGGTCCGGATGAACCTTATTCTCAGCGGAATGATATTATTGTTATTTCCGATGAAGCCCACCGGACGCAATACGGTCTGCTGGCGTTGAATATGCATAATGCCCTGCCCTATGCTGGTTATATTGGATTTACAGGAACACCACTATTCAAAGATGATGAGATTACAAGACGCTATTTTGGCGATTATGTATCTACTTATGATTTTCAACGGGCGGTAGACGATGAAGCCACAGTGCCGCTTTATTACGATGCAAGGGGCGACAAATTAAAGTTCAAAGATGAAGACGGTAATGTCCATCAGATTTCAACTCCTCAGAGCCTGAACGAAAAGATCGCTGAAAAACTGGAAGAACTGGAAATTGAGGACATCAATGTTCAACTTCGCCTGGAAAGAGAACTACAACGGGAATACCATATCATTACTGCTGAAAAGCGCTTAGATCAAATTGCCAAAGACTTTGTCAAACACTATTCCACAGCCTGGGAATGTGGCAAAGTGATGTTAGTTTGTATCGATAAATTGACTTGTGTTCGTATGTATTACCTGATTTCAAAATACTGGCAATTACGAATTAAAGAGGCAGAAAAAGTCAAAGGCTATCAGGATGAACAGACCGAATCATTCAGGAGAAGACATCTGGCCTGGTTGAAAGAAACCCAAATGGCGGTGGTTATCAGTGAAGAACAGGGTGAAGTAGATACTTTTCGTAAATGGGGACTGGATATTAAACCACATCGAAAATTATTGAAACAAGGATTTGATATACCTGAACATCTGCGGAAACAACCGGAATATTCCGGAATGCAACGACTCGATCCGGATTCCGCTTTTAAAGAGGAAAATCATCCCTTCCGGATAGCGATTGTCTGTGCCATGTGGTTGACTGGATTTGATGTTCCCTGTTTGACGACTTTGTATTTGGATAAACCGTTAAAAGCCCATACTCTAATGCAAGCAATCGCCCGGGCAAATAGGATATATGAAGGCAAGAACAATGGCCTTATTGTTGATTATTGCGGTATCCTAAAAAACCTACGGAAAGCGTTGGCAACATTTGCAGGACAAGGCGATACTGGACACGGCGGCAATGACACCGAAATCAACCCCATCAGGTCAAATAAAAAACTGCTGGCGGACTTAGCCGAGACAATCGAGTTTGTAGAAAAGTTCCTCAAGAAAAGCAACGCTTCGCTAGAAGATATTATAGTGAAAACCGGTTTTGAAAAGAATGCTGCCATTGCCAAATCTAAAGAAGCCGCAAATGAGAATGATGAGACACGGAAACGTTTCGAAGTCATGTGCCGGGAAGTGTTCAAAAAGTTTAAAGCCTGTATCAATATTAAAAAAATCAATGATTACCGCGATAAGTATGAAGCGATCAATATTATTTATCGCAGCCTTCAGGAAGACCGGAATAAATCGGATATCTGGGATATCATAAAACAACTACATGAGATAATCGATAAAAACATTCACACAATACCCGAAGAACAGACCGCCGAACATGGCCCTTACGACATTAGTAAAATTGATTTTACCAAACTAAAGAAGGAATTTGAGCATAGCCCGATTCAAAAGACAACTGTTCAAAATCTGAAACAAGCCATTGAATCCCGATTGCACAATATGCTGGCCCGAAATCCTATGCGGTCGGATTGGCAAAAACAATATGAGGAAATTATCACTGATTATAACCGGGAAAAAGATCGAGCGACGATTGAAAAAACCTTTGAAGATTTACTTAAATATATGAAGAGCTTGGATGAAGAAGAGAGCCGGGCAATGCGGGAAGGGCTGGATGAGGAGTCCCTGGCTATTTTTGATATACTACGGAAAGATGAATTGACGAAGTCAGAAAGAAAGAAGATTAAGAAGATATCAGTTAAATTATTACAAACATTGAAGGTTGAGAAATTACGGATTGACCACTGGCGGGATAAAGAAGCAACGCGCGATAATGTCCATAACACTATTTACAATTATTTATACAGCGATCAAACCGGATTACCGGTTAAATATTATTCTGAAGATGAAGTTAAGGATAAAACCGATGATGTTTTCCGGCATGTTTTCCAGGTATATCCAACGCTGCCGTCACCTTATTATACCGAAAGGGACTTAGATTAATGAGAATGCTGAGAAGGTCGGACCAAGAATATTACCGAAGACAATTTAACGATATAAAAAACACAGATAAGATTGTAGAATATTTCCCTCACAAATTACCAGACAATAAACAGAATGATATAGATAGATATCATTTTTGTAAATATCTTTATAAAGTTCCGACAGAGGACAGTATACTAAGGACGTTTTATCTTCAAAACCATATAAGGCATATTTCTCCCTCAACTGTTGAATCATATCTGAATCAAAAGATTTCAAATCATTTTAAAACTAACGGGAGCACCTCTGTTGGAAGCCATAATCCCCCACCATTCGTTCATCTTCACGCATTAATTTATCCAAATAATATAGAAATTTATGAAAATATTGGCAAAAACGGATCTGTGTTTATTTATCTACCAAAAATCTTTATAATTGATACGGTTCTATTTAAGATTGGATTTGCACAAATAAGAATTGCATATGATTCACAAGAAGATAATATTTGTTATTACTTTATAAATGATAGTCAATCTGATGAGTTACTAATGAATATTAATATAGTAGAATGTCCTGAATTTATGGTATCAAATATTATCTCAGAACCTCAAAAACTACTAGAACAAATAGAAATGACAAACTTTGCTGATTATATCCAAAAGCCAGAGCATATCTCAGACAAAGAGATAGAGAAAAAGTTCAATGATGAATTAAACAAGTTAATAGACGAAAATAAGCAACGTTATAAACACAAATATGGTTTCTATAAAAATCTATTATTCGATGCATGTGATCTCATTTATAATACTGACCTTTATAAGAATTGCTTAAAATCCGAAGTATTTAATAAACTTATATACAAAAATGACAAGGTATGCAAATTTACAAAGAATTACATGAAAGAATGGCTAAAAAAAAGAGAATTAACTGCAAGCCAAATTCGTAAATATCTCCCGTTTAGTGAATACCAGGGAAGATTAAAGATCTAAATATTTAAAAATAAAGAAAACTTATCCAGGAATAAAGACCATATAGGTTGGTCTAAACCAAATAACATCGAGTAATTCAAAACACCTTTGGTATTTTCTATTCATTTTTCAGTCGTGGAAAATGTAATATAATAATTACTTTAAATTACTTGGTAACAATTTCGTCGTATTGCTTTTCTGGTCAATAAATTACTGACGCTTTTTGTTTATTATTGGTGCGAAATGGAGTCACAAATTTAAATGACATTTTAATCTAAAGGAGTTTTGTAATGAGTAAGACAATCACAGAAATTCACAAGAACAGCATGATCCAGATCCGGATATCCCGGGACGATTATCAGGGAAAAGAATACGTTGACATTCGTGAGTTCTTCCTGGCAGAAGATGAAGAATTCCGCCCGACTAAAAAGGGGGTCAAGTTTTCCCTGGACCTGCTGGATGAGATTATTGACGGTTTGAGTGAATTAAGTGAAAAGACTCAGGAGAATCAGAACAATGCCTGATCAGGATATAACGACTCTGCTGAGAACCGAATTTGATGCTGTACGCCGGTATCTGGAACAATCTATGAATTTCCGGAAAAAATGGATATCCATCAGAGAAGCAGCAGATTATTTGGGGCTCAGCCAGAGTCATATCAGGAATCTGATTAATGAAGGAACGCTTCCTGCGCATCGAATTAAAGGTGTGATTCGATTGAATATTCAGGAAGTAGATTCCAGCATATTGCTGGGACGGAACACGGCAAAACGCCATATGACATCGAACGAACAAAGAAAACTAGGAGGTATACTATGAAAAGTATCCAATTAGAGAAAGGTCAAATCGGTTTTTATTGCGGATTATGCAATAAACCGATTACTGATCTGAGACACGGCATCGCCTTTTGGCCGGACAATTACCAAGCGGGAATTGAAATTGTCCATGATTATTGTGATAGTCTTGACACCTGTTTTAAGGACACTGTCTTCAAGTCCTGGCAATGGGTGCGCCTGGACCACCTGGTGAAGGAGTTTTTCAACCAGATGGTTATAAACCGGCTGCCAAATGTATCAGTCCATGCTTTACCAATGGGCAAGACGTATTTAGATGAGTTTAATTCAGAAGACATTGAATGGAGGAATAGTAATGAATAGTATTCATGAATTAGTGAATCCGGTTGAACCCAAGAATCCTGAAAACCATGTCAGGGCATTTGCCGAGTTCTTGTATTCGGATATGAAGGAGAATGAATCGATTTTACTTCGGATCAGGCCGAGAGAAAGCCCGTTAATGAAAACGGTATTTGCAGAAAACATTGATCAGTATGTTGAAATGTGTATGAAACATTACTATAGATATGATGTTTTTTCCAGTGTATCGTTTCATTCGAAAGAAATGAGCAAACAGCGAATTACCAACAAGGAATCCTGTACTGGTACATCGGTATTATGGGCCGATATTGACGTTGGAGATAATGGACATAAGCGGAAAAACCATTTCCTGACCCTGGACGAAGCTGCCGAACATATTCTGAATCTGGACATGAAACCGGATCTGTGGGTCTATACCGGCGGCGGATACCATCTGTATTGGAAATTGGATAAACGGGCAGAATTTCCTGAAGACAAAGCGTTGGTCGAAGAAGCGAATAGTAATCTGGCATCCGTTTTATACGGTGACAGTGTTCAGGATATCACCAGAATCATGCGGGTTCCCGGAACCCATAATTATAAGTATGGGGAAATAGGATTACAAACCTCAATAATCCTACCCAAATTAATTAATGAAGGAGATTTGAGTCATGATTAATCTTAAGGAACTTCACAAACAATTAAAGCCTGTTGAAGCAGCAACTACCACCGATAAGTTGCCCGCCAGCCCCGTTGAGTATGAGCAGAAAGAGACTGAAAAACAGATTCAGTCTTTAGAATTGGTATTGTCCAAGTTATCAAAGAAGGTCGTAGATTTAATTTCCCAGGAGGATCGTGGTTCATTTGAATCACGATCTGAACGGGATTTAAAGCTGATGGGATATTTGAAGAGATATAATATTCCCTTTGAATCTGTTTGTCAGATATTTATGAATTATCCCTGTGGTTCAAAAGCAAGGGAACACACGAACCCCAGCGATTACCTTAGACGGACCTTCGACAAGGCCAGACCCATTAAATCCGGGCAGTATTTTAAAACCGGTAAGGCCTTTAATACCCAGGAATTTATCGAGCAGTTTTTAGCAACTCTTAAATCTAAAATGCTGTATCGAAATTTGAACTTCTATGAATTTAATGGTACGCATTACGATCTGGTTGAGTCGGATAGGATGAAGAAAAGTCTCTATGATTTTTTCGGTTCCGAATTAAGCGATAGCCGCCTGAATTCCATTTTAAATCTGCTAAAGACCGGATTAATGGATTCGTCAGTCGTTGATCCCTTTGGGCAATTGAATTTCTCAAACGGTGTTTTCGATATGAAGACCAAGACACTGTTTCCTCAAAGCAGTTCATGGTTTTTTACTTCGATTTATCCTTTTAATTATAATCCGGACTCAGATTGTCCGAATTATAAGAAATTCCTCAAGCAAATCCTTGGGGATGACCCGGATTTACTTGCGCTTGACCAGGAATGGCTCGGTTATTCATTAACCTACGATACATCCTTACAGCGTTTCCGGATAAATCTTGGTGACGGATCGAATGGAAAAACGACTCAATACCATGTGATGATGGCTATCGTTGGCAAGGAAAATTACCATAACGGTACATTGTCCATGCTATGGTCTGAGCGAGAGGCCCATATTCTTCAAGGAAAGAAGGTACTGTTCACTGAAGAACTGAACTATCTCGGACAGGTCAACAGCGCCCGACTAAAGGAAGCCGTCGATGGGTACATTCACTGCAATCCGAAATACGAGGAGCCTTTTTCATTCAGGAATACTGCGAAATTCATCGTCAATACGAATGAATTACCTAATTCGGCAGATCCTACACTGGGAATGACACGGCGGATGATTATTGTGAATTACGACACTATCATTCCGGAAAAGGATCGTGATCCCCAGTACTATGAGAAGTACCTGGAGCCGGAATTAGCAGGAATTATGAATTATGCCCTGGCGGGTTATGATCGGCTAATGAAGCAAAAGCATTTTACAAAATGCGGCGCTTCTGATATTGCCGTACAAAAGTATATGCGTGAATCCAGCCCGGTTAAGACTTTTGTGTCTGAGGCATGCATACTTGCCCCTGATCAACGGGTTCAGAAACATGATCTGTTTGGTGCATTTATCAAGTTCTGCGATCGATACAACATCAAGCAGAATTTTAATTATATGCGCTTTGCCCGGGAGTTGAACTCGTACTGCCGCCAGATGGGTACCGATCTTCGAACATCGGACACTTTAGTTGGCGCTCAACGTGTGAAAACATACATAGGCATCGGCCTGAATCACTCAGTGAACTATTAAACACACGGGGTCCCCTGGGTATCCACGGGTTCAAATTAAAAACCCGGGGGACTATCCCCGTCGAGAGATCGACCGAAATATGGTTTCTCCACCCTTCCCCACCTTCCACTCCCCTTCTTGTGAGATATAATGAAAAGAAAAAGAAAGAATACTAAAAGAATGAAAAGTATGGAGCGGAGTCGCGGGCATCGTCGAGAAATCAAGTCAATAAACAGGTGTATTAGTCGCGGAAAAGGCGCGGATATACCAAGAATTGTTTTGGTTCTATGCATCCGAATTGTTATTCTTATACTATTGGGAGGCATAGACGCCCAAATCGAAAGGAGGCCATAAATGGCGTTTATGCGGAAAATTAAAGACAGATACTATGCAGTAATGAAATTAGCAGATGGACGACAGAAATCAATAGCACTGAAAACATGCAATGAAAGAGAAGCCAAACAGCGTTTGCGGAAGATTCAGGAAGTGGAAGTCATGATTAAAAGTCGAATTGCATCGGAATCTGACTTACGGGATCTATTAGGTATTGATAGCGAATCGGGATTTCAAATTGGGCAACTGATTCCTAAATACATTAAATCCTGTAAAAATCGGCTTAGTACTTCAACGGAAAAACGATATGAAGAATCGCTTAATGAGGTAATCCGGTTATTTGGAAAACATTTTGATATCCGGCATTTTAAACCCAAAGATTATGATGTCTTACTGAATGGATTGAAAAACAGTACGCGGATTAACAAGAAAACCAAAAAACGCGAACTGCGGTTTTCCAGTACCACAATTAATATCATCCTCAGAGCAGTAAAGACGTTTTTCTATTGGGCATCTGATAACGGTTATATTGAAAATGGATTGCCGTTTAAAATCAAACAGATTAAAATCGAAAATGTGCTTCCACGTTTTTTGACCGATTCACAGGTTAGTGCATTGCTCAAATCTTGTGAAAGTCAACCGATAATTCAGGCCGTATTCAGAGTATATCTTGGAACAGGTATGCGCCTTGGTGAATTGCCGGGCTCAAAATTACTCGATGGAAATTATTTGTATATCTACTCGGATAAAACCAAGACCGAACGGTACGTTCCAATCCACCCAGAGCTGATAGCAGATTATATTCTAGTTAAAGACCGGTCATTAAGTCAATCCTATTCTACTCATCGGTTTTTACATTACAAGAAAAAGGCAGGTTTACCCGAAAATCTCACCTTTCATTCCCTTCGTCATACATATGCGGTCAAACATTGGTTATCTTGTGGTGATATTAAAATGACAAAAGATGCTTTAGGACATACTTTGTTAAAAACCACTGAGATTTACACAAAGCTACCAAAAGATTATTTACTGAGTGTTTGTAACGTGAATCGGAAAGCAACTGCTGCCAAGCGATTGACTGTACCAATCGCAATTCCTAGAATTGAATATGCTCAATTGAACTAAATACAAATGCATTTAAGGTGTAACTAGGGTGTAACTAAATTTCAAATGAATCAGTTTCTCGTCGATAAAAGTAAGAGTGAGCAACGGCCTTTTAAGCCGTGGGTCGCAGGTTCGATCCCTGCTGCACTCACTCACAACATAGATCGCCCGGCAAACGCCGGGTTTTTTATTACGTTTCCCGTCGAGAAAACGGTGGAATCGGTTGCTGTTTTCCAACATGGAAATACATCCAATCACCAATGTTTTATATCCAATTTCGGGCGTTAAAAATGTATCCAAAACGGACAGGAATAGACACTTTTAGATAAAAAAATAGCACAGTTATAGCACACTTTTTTTATCTGTTGAGTGACTCCCTACGTTTATGATATTTCGAGAATTTGAAATAGAAAAAGCACCTATCAAGTAGGTGCTTTTTCTTTTATGGTTGCATGGAAATAGGTATCTAATCCACATACTGATTGTCTGTAGTTTTCATCTATCAAATCAACAATATGCAACTGGTGTTAGGATAGCTCATACTAACACACTCAGATTTTGCTGTTTTCTCAGTTTCATTGTATTGTGTTTTGTCATTTTCCTTCTTGATAATATATCACGACTTCTTCCATAATACACATCTGCCGGAGTCAGGTTATTTAATGATTCGTGATATCGTTGATAGTTATAGTACTCCACAAGGCGATTTATTTCTTGCTCAAGATCCCCGGGATAATAGTAGTTCTGGAGTTTAACCACGTTTTTCATGGACCGGTGATAGCGTTCTATTTTCCCCTGAGTCATTGGATGAAATGGAGCGCCCCGTGTATGGCCTATCTGGTGATCTTCAAGATAATCCTTCAATTCCTTTGATAAATAGGATGGTCCATTGTCCGACAACAGACGTGGTTTATGTTTTACCTTTACCTGGTGAACGCCATTTTAAAAGCGAGTATCTGTTTTATTCTTCGCGGGGTGATAAACTTGAGCGCTCTGCTATCCAAAAGACATTTAAGAAATGGGCCGAGAAAGCGGGGCTTTCCGAGTCTTATTCAATACACAGTCTGAGACATACACATGCAACCCGACTGTATAAGGCTTCTGGTAATAACCTGCGTATGATCCAGAAGCAACTTGGTCATTCGAACATTCAGACCACAACTGTATACAGCGATATATTGAATGAAGATGTTGATAAAGCACTAAAAAACATGGAAGAATCTTAGGACTCTTCTTTTACAATAGATTATTCTTTAGACCGGATACATTTCATATCAATAAATAGCCCTTTTGGATACATATCTCAAAAAACTGGCTATATAATGGCTATTATATATCCAATACCCCTCAGTAAACACAAAAAGATTGACTTAACATTAATATTTTCTTAACATCATTTGAAATGCAGTAAATTTCTTCAAATTGGGCAATGTTCGACATATCTCCGCAGTTTCATTTCTTTTTTGACAAAAAAAGGGAATGTAGCTGAGGGAGCGAAGCCGTGAGGAGGGGAAACCGGGTTGTTTTAGATTGCTCGACGAGAAAGGGATAAAACAGGCTTTCCCGTTATACAAAATGGGCTAAAAATAGATGTGATCAGACTGACCATTGTGAAATATGATCAAGAATCCGGTTTGGTATAATATTTGCTATTAGTGAAGGTATGTTGATATTAATACGGAATTAGTCATAAGGCTGACGGTGTGTGGGCGGTAAGAGATGAATAACGATGAAAAAAAGCCGACTAAACTACTGGATCAAGTCCGGGAACGGGTAAGGATTAAACATTACAGTTACAGGACTGAACAATCCTATGTACAATGGATAAAACGGTTTATCCTATTTCACAATAAAAAGCATCCCAAAGATTTGGGCGAGGAGGAAATTACTCAATTTTTATCTCATTTAGCAATGCAGAAGAATGTGGCAGCATCTACCCAAAACCAGGCATTGTGCGCCATTGTGTTTTTATATAAGAATGTTCTGAATATCGATCTGGGTGAATTTAGTAAAATTCAATGGGCCAAACGTCCCAAACGACTGCCGGTGGTATTTTCAAAAGATGAAGTCAAGCGAATCCTGGCGGAGATGTCCGGTGTGTACAAAATTATGGCAGCACTGCTTTACGGTTCCGGTTTGCGATTGAGCGAATGTTTGCGTTTACGCATTAAGGATCTCGATTTTGATTATCAGCAGATTACAGTGCGCAGCGGTAAAGGCGATAAAGATCGAACAACAGTGCTGCCGGAATCTGTTATGGATGACTTAAAAAAGCATATTGCCGGTGTAGTTAAAATACAGGAGCAGGACATTCAGAAGGGATATGATACGGTCTACCTGCCGTATGCATTGGCGGATAAGTATCCCAATGCCGGTAAAGAGATTGGCTGGCATTATCTTTTTCCTGCTCAAGAGTTAGCGGTTGATCCGCGAAGCGGTGTTTTGCAACGGCACCACATTCAGGATTTGTCGTTGCAGCGAGCCGTCAAGACTGCCATGAAAAAAGCCGGTATTCGAAAACATGGCAGCTGTCATACGTTCCGACACAGCTTTGCCACACATCTATTGGAGAACGGGACAGATATTCGGACTGTCCAGGAACTTCTGGGACATAGCTCGGTAGAAACAACGATGATTTATACACATGTATTGAAGAAGGGAAAATACGGCGTAAAGAGTCCGGCAGATAATTTATAGTTGCATTAACTACAGGAAACCAGTAATATTCATCACGATTATGACTATTGTAACCTCCAAGACAGTTTTACCCGGTCAATACGGCACCAAGCGTTTATTGGAAAAATACGGAGACAAATTGCTGGCTGTACGCTATAAACTGGATACACAGCGAAAGAAAAAATTAAAAACGGTCGAAATCGTTATTGACGAATGGGAGTTTGAGGATCAAGATAAAAATCAGCCGCCGCCGAATAAAATAATGCATTTACATATTGAGTATGGCGAAAAGGAATTAGGGTTAATCGTGCGCAATGCGGGTGGATTTTGGAACAAGGAGCAAAAATATTGGGAATTGGCGTATGGGACGGTTTTGCAGATGGGTTTGGAGGACCGAATCATATGGGAATAGATATGTTCAGGGATAGGAATATTTAAATGCCCATATATAGGAATATTAAGGGATTATGGCTATATATGACCATTTCATGCCTATATATAGACATGTGATCTGAGTAAAATGTGAAGTATAAACATATGTTATATGTTAATTGGTATCATTTGTAATCAAATAAACAAGAGATTTTTAAAGGGTATAAATGAATAATGAATCTTATAATCTAGATGATGAATTTGAAACCATTTGTATAGATATTTTATCTAAAAGTCCAATATATGTTTCAAATATGTTAATTGATTTATATGGGTTTTTACCCGATGTTTTCAGAGGTTCGATACTAAAAATTGTTGGATTCTCATCGGCAATTTTACATTTTTCCAATTGGAGTGAATATTTACAAATACTAAGCGAATATGATGTAATAGAAATCATCAATAAATCAATAGGAATATTATGTGATCGTTGGAATAACATTGATTATGATTCTATACATTCTATACATGGCGATGAATGGGATAAAATGGTATCACATTCAGTGAATCCATCCATCATTCAAGATTATAAAAAAATAAGAATGGATTCATTAACCGTTCCT
>JAHJGX010000122.1 GCA_018824205.1 bacterium | reverse complement strand
TTTGGTGCATTTGATGTGAATATCCTGAACTACATAATCCTTGGCAGTTATTATCAGCATATGTTTTCATCTGGAGCTGAGATCAAGAGTTTCATGGCGACGGCCTCGATACCGAAGGGAAAAATCCCGAAACTGGCTAATGCAACCGCTTTCTATCAACGAAACAATGACAAAAATCCATTCCTGTTTAAAGAACCTTCTGAAAATACCATTCTTGGTTACAAAGTTGGTTTCGAACTGGGTGGCGGCGCCGTTATCTATTATGTTTTCCAGAAAACCTACCGTGATTATGACGGAAACGGTACCATCGATCCGAAAACCGAATCTGTGTCTATCACGACGATCGAAACCGGGTTTAGTTTTTAGGGGTTATGACAGACGTAACAGTTAATATATCAAAATGAGCGAAAAAGCCCCGCCGACCAAGCGGGGCTTTTTTAAAAAAAAATGACAAGCTACCGAATATTTGGTTTTCTTCTTCTCTTTAATTACTGTTACCTGATGGCGGGTGAAGTGCTTGTGCTGCATGATAATGTTGGTGCTGAAGTTGATATTATTGAAAAGGTGCATTACAGGCTTTTTCCCAACGTGGATAATTTTATAAATGCTCAATTTTATTTGCTGCCCAATGACAGTGTCATGGCCCTTATCCAATCCTGGAATGCGAAGGGTGCCACATATCAAAAGGTCAGTTACAGTCAGTATGAGTTTTATCTGTTAGGGCAGGAAGTGGGTAAGATGGAACAGGCGGACCGGGCTAAAATTGAATACCTGCAAAGAAAATACAAACCGCTCTTTGCCGAGGAACATATAAGTCGATTGCCCCGGAACTCCTATTGCTTTATCATTCTAAACAATAAAAATGAATATCAAGGAATATTCCAAAAGGTGGATCAGCAGAAAATCCGGATTTTGGATGATAATCAATTGTATGATATTCCTATTAGATCAATCCGCACCCTGAAATACTGGGATACTGATAAAGATGCGGAAGTCCTGCAATGGCTGACATTGGGCAGTTTTGCGGCAATCGGACTTGTCGGCGGACAATTAGTCAATTTTGCTTTTAGCATACCGGCAAATCAAACCGGTATTTACAGTTTTTCGGGAACAATAATCGGGGCACTTGCCGGATATCGATTTGTCCCTGCCATTGTTGAAAAGTTACGGCCCAAAACAGTGATTGAATTTCGAAAGAGTAAGATAAAAAGGCTTGACTCTGTTGGGCGTTTAACCTATACTTTTAAAAAATTGAAAGGAAAAATATGGCGGACTCACGCAGCACAAGACTGAACCGTAGACCCAATCGAAATGCTGACTCACGGATGGAGCAGAAAGCGCCGGACATTGATTTCAGTGAGACCAATAAACGCAGCGAATACCTGAAGCACAAACTGGATGACATTCTGGACAATATTGGTAAAAGTTACGGGAAACGAATGGCCGATGAATTGATGAAGCGGCTGGAGAAGACTATCCTGGATTTCAATGGGGAAGTTATTCAATTGCTCGATAAACTTGAGGTTCTCGAAGCTCAGCGCCTAAAAGAACTTGAGGCCGAGAAAAACCCAATTCCAAAAGTCGAAGCCGGGGAAGAGGCACTGATTGAGGAAAACGCCGAATTAGAAGATGAATTCGCCAATATGAGTGATTTTGAAAAGCGGATTGAAATGCTGGAGAGGAAGAAAAAGGAAAAAGATGACGCTACCCGGAAATCGGAAGAGGAATCCGATGAAAAACCAAAGAAGAAGGGCTTTTTCAGGAAGAAAAATAAATAAATTAGATTTTTGAAACCAGACAGGATTTATTTAAGTTAAATACCTGATTTTTGAATAGGGCTATAGTTTTGCTGGTAGAGTGTCCGGATAGAATCGGGAAGCTCACCACAGATGGATATAGCCGAATTTGAAAACTTTGGGGCTGTAGCTCAGCTGGGAGAGCGCAGCGTTCGCAATGCTGAGGTCGTGGGTTCGATCCCCATCAGCTCCACAGATTTTTGAAGAGACTATTTATGGCTATGCTACATGGGGAGCCAGCGGTGCCCTGTAACCTGCAAACCGCTATAGCAGGATGGATGCCAGGCAGCGGATCACGTTTTTGGTTATTCTGTTATGATATGTAGTGTTGACACTTTCCGTTTTGCGCAATAAAAAGTTGGTCAACCCCGTCAGGCCCGGAAGGGAGCAGCGGCAACCGATTCCTTTATGTGCCGCAGAATTTCAGAAAGCGAGCTTTCAGTCATAATGAAGTAGTGAAGAACAGATTCAATGCCTGGTGCATAGCCAGATTTTATTATGAGTTATCAAGTAATATCCCGTAAATACAGACCCCAGCGATTCGATGAAGTTATCGGTCAATCGCATATCTGTTTGACCCTGCAGAATGCCATAAAGTCAAATCGGATTTCCCACGCTTACCTGTTTACCGGTTCCCGTGGAATCGGCAAGACATCCACGGCGCGTATTTTTGCAAAAAGTATGAATTGTCTGAATCCGCAGGGTATCGATCCCTGTAACGAATGTCGGAACTGTATTGAAATCACTGGTGGGCGCAGTATGGATGTACTGGAGATTGACGGCGCTTCCAATCGCGGAATTGATCAAATCCGGGAACTGAGGGAGAATGTCAAATATCCGCCGTCAAATTCAAAAAATCGTATTTTTATCATCGATGAAGTCCATATGCTGACTAAAGAGGCGTTCAACGCGCTTCTAAAAACACTTGAAGAACCTCCAAGTCATGTGATTTTTATTTTTGCAACTACTGAACCATTAAAAATACCGGCCACGATTATTTCGAGATGTCAGCGTTACGATTTTCACCGAATCCCGATCAGGGAAATTGTCCGGCACCTTGGCAGCATCGCCCAAAATGAACATGTGGAAATCACTGACGATATCCTGATGTTAGTGGCAAAAAAGGCTGAGGGCGGAATGCGGGATGCCGAAAGCCTTCTCGATCAGCTGATTGCTTTTTCCGATCAATCTGTCTCTCTTGAAGAAGCCAAAAATATTCTCAGTTTGATCGATTATGAATACTATATCGATATCAGTAATAAGGTATTGGAGAATGATACCGGTTCGCTTCTGCAAGTTGCGGGTAGCGTGATTGATGACGGTATTAACCTGACTGAGTTTTTCACCGGTTTTTCCGAGCATTTTCGAAATCTGCTGATTGCCAGTGCAACCGGGTCAGTGGATATGCTGGATCTGCCGGATAATATGAAACAGCGCTACGGAGAAGAGGCCCAAAAATGGGATGCCGCTGATCTTTTACGGCTAATCAAACTGCTGACCGACGCTCAGGCCGGTTTGAGAACATCCATCAATCATCGTATGCATATCGAATTTACATTATTGCGGATGGGAGCGATGCATAAAACAGTGACCATCGAAGATATTCTGGAATCTTTAAAAAATCCTGAGTATCGTCCTGCCGCTAATATAGTCAAGGAAACGCTCAGTCTTTTTAATGCAAAAAAACCGGTAAAAAAGTCTGAACCATCCGTCGAGCGGACTACAGAATCCCCGGAAATGCCAATCCCAACTCAGCAGACTGAACTAAAAGAAACTGAAAACGTCAACAACACACCGGCTGACAGTCAGGAAATCACAGTTGATATTCAGCAGATAAAAGAACAATGGTTTGCAATAACGGAAAAGGTGGCCGAAACCAACCCTTCGCTGGCGTCGTTTTTAAATATGGGACGACCGGAAGAAATTAACGGCAATTCATTGACGGTAATGTTTCGCAACGGGGCCTCATTTCATCTGAATAATATTCGATCCAAAGCCCCGGTCGTTGAGAATTGCATTGAAAAGATTATCGGTAAATACCTGAAAATCAAATGTATTGAAGATAAAATCGAGGATCACGTTTCAGAGAAAGAAAATATATTAAATAAAATGACAAAGAAAGTAATCGATATATTTGGCGGAGAAATTATTCCAACATAAGGAGTTTGTATGATACCCAAAGGTGGTCTGAATAATATAATGAAGCAGTTTAGCAAAATGCAGCAGCAGATGGAACAGATGCAGGAAGAATTGGCCGATCTTACCGTCGAAGGCAGTGCCGGTGGCGGAATGGTGAAAGTGATTGCTAACGGTAAACAGGAAATAGTGTCCATAAAGATTGATCCGGAAGTGCTGTCCGATGATGTCGAGATGGTCGAAGATATGGTTGTCGCCGCTACGAACCAGGCACTTAGCAAATCTCAGGAACTGTCACAGGAAAAAATGGCCGGTTTGACCGGTGGAATGCTTCCGAATTTACCCGGTGGTTTTAAGATTCCAGGATTATGAGTTCACTTCCCACATCATTGCAAACGCTGATTGATCAATTGTCCCGATTTCCGGGAGTCGGTAAAAAGTCAGCACAGCGACTGGCCTTTTTCATTTTAAAAAATACCCGGGAAGACGCAGTCGCCATGGCGAAGGCGATTATTGATGTTAAGGACCGGATTTCCGAATGCAGCCAGTGTCATAATATTGCTGAAAATGATCCCTGCACTATTTGTGGCGATGCCAAAAGGGACCATTCCACGATCTGTATTGTCCAGGATGCAATGGATGTTCTGGCCATTGAAAAGACAGGTCGCTATCGCGGATTGTACCATGTGCTGGGTGGCGTTTTATCACCATTAAACGGAATCGGGCCGAACGATCTGCATATCGACGATCTGATGCCTAGGCTGGACGGAATCAATGAAGTCATTTTTGCCATTAATCCGACTCGTGACGGGGAAACCACATCTCTATACTTATCGAAATTATTAAAAGCAAGGGGTGTCCGGATCAGCCGGATAGCCCAGGGACTCCCAATGGGAATTGACCTTGAATTTGCCGATGAACTGACATTAACAAAAGCACTGGAAGGCAGAACGATTCTATAATGAAATCACAAATTATCACACGTGCAAATTTTATTACAACAACCCGAATATTATTGACACCACTGTTTCTGTATTTTTTATTTGGCGGTCGGGAATATTTCGAAATATTTGCGTTGATCATTTTTATTATCGCTTCGGTAACGGATGCCTATGACGGCTATATTGCGCGCAAATACAGGGAAGAGTCACCGTTGGGGAAATTCCTTGATCCACTAGCGGATAAGATCCTGATGTCGGCAGCATTTATTTCTTTTGTTGTGATGGGCCTGATTCCATTATGGATGGTTCTCTTGGTGATTCTCAGAGATTTTATGGTAACTGGAATTCGAATATTAATGTCCGCAAAGGATAAAACAATGGTAACCCGCGTATCGGCAAAAGCGAAAACAGGCGCCCAGATCGGAGTTGTCTGTTTTATTCTGGTTTATATCATTACCCAACGCTGGAAAATGTTTCTGGGAATTTCGGATTATGTCAAATTCCTTGAAGAATATCCGATTATTTATTTACTGATGCTGTTGGTGACGTTGTTTACGGTCTGGACCGGCATCGAGTATATTATTGTCAACCGCAAAGCGATTAAACAGTACTTGAAGAAATCGTGAAAAATCATTTCCTGATAAACACCTTATCTTCCTTCTTTTATGTCGGGTATATTCCGGGCGCTCCCGGTACCTGGGCGAGTCTGCTGGCAGTGATGATATGGCTGCTGCTGCCGGTACAATCAATCGTTGTTCAAATATTAATTGTCAGTTTTGCCTTTCTGATCGGCATCTATGTATCCGGGTTATCGGAAGTGAATTCGGGAATTGTTGATCCGTCCTTTATTGTGATCGATGAAGTTGCCGGAATGTGGCTGGCATTACTGTTATTGCCACGGTTGCCGTATCCGCATTATCTGACAATTGTACTGCTCGCATTTGTTGTTTTTCGAATTCTTGATATCACAAAAATATTTCCGATTAATAAACTTGAACAGATGAGCGGTGGTTTCGGAATCATGATGGACGATATCGCTGCCGGATTGCTGACAGCAATATCAATCAACCTGATTATCTGGGTAATTTAAATGACCGCGGCTATTATCGCTGTCGGCAATGAATTGCTGAGCGGTTTATCCATTGAAACCAATTCACATTTTCTCATTAATAAATTAAAAATTGCCGGAATATCAACATCCTCAGTGTCAATCGTCGGTGATGATCCTGATTCGATTGTCAGGGCTTTAAATACCGAAGTTGCTAATGATGTTGACGTAGTCCTGGTTACAGGCGGACTCGGACCGACACATGATGATGTAACTATGAAAACGGCAGCGGATTATTTTGGCTCTGAAATCATCCATAGTGAGGAAGCCTATAAACGGATTCAAAAATTGTTCTCTGATCGGGGAATAGCTTCTCTGAGTAAGATTAACCGGGATCAAGCCCTGGTTCCCGAAAAAGCAGAATTAATCCCAAATCTGAACGGTACCGCCCAAGGGCTGAAGTTTTCCAAAGAAAACAGGAAATATTTTTTTATGCCTGGTGTTCCGGTGGAAATGGAAAAAATGTTTGATGATTTCATTCTGCCGGAGCTGCAAAAACAGTCCAGGCAATCCATTACCAATATCATCATTCATACAACCGGAGTTCCTGAATCGGTTTTATTTCAAAAAATTGAACACTGGATTAATAAAAACCAGGAATTATCAATATCCATATTGCCGCGATTCCCGGAAGTCGACATATCAGTTACAAAAACCAGCGATATAAGATACGGGAAATCTGATGTTGAATCAGCTGTTTCCGAATTATCCGAATTATTGGGTGATGATATATTCGGATATGACGATGATACTCTGGAATCCGTCATAGCACAGCAACTCGTTATGCATCGATTGACCATTGCGACGGCAGAGTCCTGTACGGGCGGCCTGATTGCGAATCGTCTGACAGACATATCCGGCAGTTCTGAATATTTTAAACAGGGGATAATCTGTTACAGCAATCAGTCAAAGATAGAACAACTTGGAGTTTCAGAAAAAACCTTATTGGCCCATGGAGCAGTTAGCCGTGAAGCTGCTTTAGAAATGGCCCGGAATGTCCGGCAAATTGCCAAAGCAGATATTGGACTGAGCACAACCGGGATTGCCGGGCCGACCGGCGGTTCACCGGAAAAACCACTCGGCACAGTCTATATCGGGTTGTCAATGAATGGGAGAGATGACATATTTCATTTTCAATATAATCGCGATCGGTTATCGAATAAGTTCTTTTTTTCTCAAATGGCTTTAAACCAGTTGCGACTTACGCTGAAAGGAATTGATGGATAAACGCCTGTTTATTGCAGCGAATATATCCGAGCAGACCCGATCTCTGATTCGGGCGATCCAATCGGATTTGCACTTTATGAAAAATGATATCCGGTTTGTATCTCCTCAAAATATTCACCTGACGTTAAAATTCCTGGGTGATGTTCCTGTCAAACAGATATCCCAAATTGTGACAAAGATTGAAAGTTCCATTAGCAGTTTTCAAAATTTTACGTATATTTGTGACGGTACCGGAGTTTTCCCAAACCCAAACCGGCCGAGAGTGCTCTGGCTTGGAATTACAGACGGATCGGAAAATTTGAAAAAGCTCAGTGAATTACTGAACATAGCGTTAAACAATATGCCAGTTCAGCAGGAAGATAAGGAATATCGGTCACACATTACTTTAGGCCGGGCAAAGGGATTTAAGGAAAGTAGATTAAAATTGAACGAGTTTCTAAACTATCAATTTGAAAAAATTGCTAATCCTGTCACTGAACTTGTTTTATTTGAAAGTATATTACGCCCAAAAGGTGCGATTTATACACCATTACACAGATTTAAATTAAAATAGAAACAGAAACAGGGAGATATTATTATGGCGACACCAGACAGTAACAAGGAACGTGCTCTCGAGCTGGCTGTATCGCAAATTGACCGCCAATTTGGAAAAGGCTCGATTATGCGGCTTGGAGACGATAATATGAAAGTCTCCATTGAAGTGATTTCAACCGGTTGCCTTTCACTGGACGCTGCTATAGGTATCGGTGGAATACCAAGAGGAAGGATTATCGAAATTTATGGACCGGAATCTTCCGGAAAAACAACTCTGGCGCTGCATGTGATTGCAGAAGCCCAGAAAAAAGGTGGTTATGCAGCATTTATTGATGCAGAACATGCTCTTGATCCGCTATATGCAGCCAATTTGGGAGTCAACACAAAAGAGTTGCTGATTTCACAACCGGATAATGGTGAACAGGCGCTGGAAATCACCGAAACGCTGGTGCGCAGCAATGCAATCGACGTTATTGTTATCGATTCCGTTGCAGCACTCGTCCCGCGGGCCGAACTCGAAGGCGAAATGGGCGATTCCCATATGGGACTGCAGGCCCGTTTAATGTCACAGGCATTGCGGAAACTTACCGGTGCGGTCAGCAAATCGCATACTTCGGTAGTTTTTATCAACCAGATTCGGGAAAAGATCGGGGTCATGTTTGGAAATCCGGAAACTACAACCGGTGGACGTGCTCTGAAATTCTATACTTCTCTGCGTCTGGAAATCCGGCGGATAGGTTCATTAAAAGAGGGTAGCAGCAATATTGGTAACCGGACAAAAGTCAAAGTCGTCAAAAATAAGCTGGCGCCGCCATTCCGGGAAACTGAATTCGATATCATGTATGGGACCGGTATTTCCTTCGAGGGTGACATTCTGGATACGGCTGTTGAAGCCGATGTTGTACAGAAGAGTGGATCATGGTATTCATTCGGGGATGAACGCATCGGGCAGGGACGTGAAAATGCTAAACAGTATCTTATTGAAAACCCGGAAACATTTTCCAAAATCGAAACACAGGTCCGTGAATTTCTCGGGATTCTGAAAAAAGCGGAACCTGGGAAAAAATCATAAAATTACCCTTGGTAACACATCCAAACAGTTTCGACAATTTCCCAGAAAGTGCCGGTTCTGTAACAAAAATTTCATTTCAGAAACAAAAGACTGACCGTCGTTCAGTTTTTATCGACGGTAAATATGCGTTCAGTGTATCGGAACAGACATTTCAGCTGTTTCCACTGCATGTGGATCAGTTGCTCACGGAGAAACAGATATCAGTCATAAAAAATCATGAGAAATTTGAAAAGGCCAGGGAATTTGCTTTGCGATATCTTGCTATTCGAATGCGCAGCGAATATGAATTAGCAAATTACTTGCGAAAAAAAGAGTTCGATAGTCAGGTGATAATGCGTGTCACGCATTATTGTCAGGAACGTGGTTATCTGGATGACACAAAATATGCCGAAATGTTAACCCGGGATATGGTAAATATTAATCGATATGGTACAAAAAAGATGTACACTGTGCTACGGAAGCGTGGAATTTCATCTGAGACAATAGCACTGGTTTTACATGAACAGGTTGATCAAACGGAGCAATTAGAAATGGCTCAGGAATTAGCCCAAAAGAAGCTGAAAACAATTAAGAATGAGTCAAAAGCAAAAGAGAAAATATTTCGATATCTGAACCAGCGTGGATTCAATTATTCAATTGTTGGGGAAGTTGTCAATCGCTTGTTTAAATACTAAATAATTTTACCATAAATATGTATATTTGCTTGGGGATTTTGTGATGTGGGATTTCTGATATGAAAAATAACTTCAAAAGCAATTCGATATATACATTGGCTATTGGTTTTCTGTCTGGTGTAATGTTGACGTTGATTGGGGTCAATCAACTTTATGCAAATTATATAACTAACGATGAGTCAGTAGTTTATACGTTTTTGGCTGATGATAATTATCCACCCTATACCTATGAAGAAGACGGACAACTCGTTGGTTTCTGTGTGGACCTGATGTACCGCATTGCAGATCTTATGGATTTTAAAGTAGAGATAAAGACCGGTTCGTGGGACGATGTCAGGCGTGCGGTTGAAAATGGTGAGGCAGATGGCCTTCTGGCGATGTTTTATTCAGCCGAACGTGATAAAATACTTGATTTTTCAATTCCGCATTCAACGGTTATTCATGCAATTTTCGTACATGATAAGTCACCTGTGCGCTCCAAAGAGGATTTAAGTGACCGGACTATTGTGGTGCAGAAGGGTGACATTATGCACGACTATTTACTGAATAATAAGATAAGCAATTCCATTATAACAGTGGAAAATGCTGAAGATGCCATTCTTTTATTGTCCCACGGTGCCTATGATTGTGCTCTGCTCAGTAAAATGCAAGGTGATTTTTTTGTACACAAATATAAACTGGACAATATTCGTTCTCTACCGGAATTTTTTTCGCCCCGGGAATATTGCTTTGCCGTCAATAAAAATCCGAAATTGCTGAACCTTTTAAATGAAGGTCTGATCATACTTCAGTCGAATGGCGAACATAAGGCGCTTTTTCAAAAATGGCTGGATGTATCAGGTTCGCCCAAATTATCCTCTAGTCTTCTTTTTAAGCAGATTGTCAGTGTTATCATTATCCTTATCATGACTATTTCGCTGACCATTATCTGGATTTGGTCTCTAAAAAAAACCGTATCATTAAAAACCCTCGAGTTAAAAGGGGAAATTCAGAACAGAAAACAGATTGAAAAAGCGTTGCGCGCCAGTGAGGAAAATTTCCGATCACTGGCAGATAATGCCTTTGATGGTATTTTGATTAATGATATTGACGGAAATTACATTTATGCGAACAATAATGCCGCGGAAATAACTGGACATCCGGTATCGGTACTATTGAAATTAAACATCAAAGATTTAACGCCATCGGATCATTATGATGAAGTGATAGACATGTCACAACAGCGGATTCAGGGAAAATCCGCCCTCAGTTTTTATGAATCCCTATTACAACGTAAAGATGGAACAATTATTCCGATTGAAATAGTGGCATCGAAAACAACCTGGCATAATAAACCGGCAGACCTGGTATTTATTCGGGATATCTCTTTGCGCAAACAGATGGAACTGGCGCTGCAGAACAGTGAAACAAATTTCCGCCAGATTGTTGAACACTCGAACGATGCTATTTATGTACAGCAGAATGAAATTTTCGTACTGGTAAATCCAGATCTGGAAAAGTTACTGGAATATAACCGGGCCGAATTGCTTGATAAGAATTTTGATTTTCTGACAATAGTTGATGATGTCGGTAAAGAATATATCAAAGAACGATCTGAAAAGCGTAAACAGCGGAAACGGATCAGCAAGCAGTTTGAATTTACGGCTCGCACAAAATCCGGAAAAATCCTTGAACTGGAAGTAAATACCTCCAAAATAGTCTGGGACGGCAAGCCCGCAAGCCTTGGGATTATCAGGGATATAACCCGGTATAAACGCTTGCAGGAAGAAACATTTAAAGCCGAGAAACTTGATTCGATCGGTGTTTTAGCCGGTGGAATTGCGCATGACTTCAATAATATTTTATCTGTTCTTCTGGGAAATGTTCAGCTGACAAAACTTAAAATCAGCAAAGGCGAGGACATCGAAAAATATTTGGTCCGGTTAGAGGAAACAATTTCCCGGGCTACCGGTTTGACCCAGCAGCTTCTGACTTTTTCAAAAGGCGGGGAACCGGTTATTGAAGTCGCTTCGATTAAAGATTTAATTATGGATGTTGTACCCTTCACCCTGACAGGGAGCAATATAAAATCGGAAATTTCTATTGAAGATGATTTATACCTTGTCGAGGTGGATGCCAATCAAATTTCACAGGTATTAACGAATATTGTGATCAATGCAAAACAGGCGATGCCCGATGGCGGTAAACTCTCTGTAGAGGCTTTGAATGTAATTATTGAATCCGGTGATCTCATTGATAATCTTGATGCCGGTGAATATGTAAAAGTCTCAATAACAGATCAGGGAATCGGTATTCCAGAGAAGATCATCGATAAGGTATTTGATCCGTTTTTCAGTACAAAGAGTTCCGGCAGCGGACTGGGTTTAGCAACCTGCTATTCGATTATCCAGAAGCATAAAGGACATATCACCGTTTCATCAGTCGCCGGCGAGAAGACGACATTTACTATTTATTTACCCGGAACCGATAAAGAATTAATAAAAGAGCAGGCAGTAAAAATTAACAAGGTCTTTCATGGGCATGTCCTGTTGATGGATGACGAGGATTCTGTACGGGAGTTCATGAACGCCTTGCTGATGGAATTTGGGTTTACGGTAAATTATGCGGCTGATGGTGAGACCACAATTAACTTATTTAAGCAGACGGTTGAGAGTGGATCACGCTATGATCTGGTGATACTTGATTTAACCATTCCGGGAGGAAAAGGCGGTAAAGAAGTAATAAAAGATCTCATTGCTATTGATCCGGAAGTTGTTGCGTTGGCGTACAGCGGATATGCCGATGACCCGGTTATCAGCCGTCCAACGGAATATGGTTTCAAAGCATCCTTCAGCAAGCCTTTTGATATAGAAAAATTAGTCGCTGTTATCTCATCAGTAATCTGATTACTATAATGCTGATTTTCCGGTTTATGGCTTGATTATTGACTGTCAGAAAAATAACTTATTTGTTTGCAATGGAGATTTGATTCATGGTAAGACAGATATCTAGTATTACGGAGTAGGATGAAAACTGCAGCGGAAATTCGCAACGACTTTATTGAATATTTTCGTCAAATAGACCATAAAATAGTAAAAAGCGCCCCGGTGATTCTTCTGGATGATCCGACATTGTTGTTTACCAATGCCGGAATGAATCAGTTTAAGCCAATTTTTTTAAACCAGGAAGAACCGGTCCATAAACGGGTTGCCGATTCCCAGAAATGTATCCGCGTCAGCGGAAAACACAACGATCTTGAAGAGGTTGGCAAAGATACCTATCATCATACCTTTTTCGAAATGTTAGGAAACTGGTCTTTTGGTGATTATTATAAAAAAGAGGCGATTCAGTATGCCTGGCGGCTTTTTACGGATGTGTGGAAATTTCCCAAAGAGCGATTGTGGGCCACGGTTCATCAGGACGATGATGAGGCTTTTAAGACCTGGCAGGCTGAAACCGATATCGATACCAATCACATTCTCCGTTTTGGAAAAAAGGATAATTTCTGGGAAATGGGGGATACCGGTCCCTGTGGACCCTGTTCGGAAATACACTATTATACTGGCAATGATCCGGACCATCAATCTGCGGAAAAAATAAACGCCGGTGATGCGGAATACATTGAACTCTGGAACCTGGTTTTTATTCAATACAATCGCGATCAGAATGGCGATTTGCATCCATTACCCAAAAAACATGTGGATACCGGCGCCGGACTGGAGCGGATTGTGGCTGCGCTGCAGCAAAAGCAATCAAACTATGATACCGATCTGTTTATGCCGATTATTAACCGAATCGCAGAATTAACCGGCATTCCCTATAACGAAAAAACCGGTATATCTCATCGGGTGATTGCTGATCATATCCGCATGCTCACTTTCTCGATTGCTGACGGTGGGATGCCTTCCAACGAGGGACGGGGTTATGTCATTCGCCGCATACTGCGCAGAGCAGCGCGCTTCGGGCGGATGCTTAATATGCATAAACCATTCATCTACAAATTAGTCGATACAGTTTGTGAAATTTTAGGTGACGTTTATCCGGAAAGTGTTGAGCGCCGTGAGCATATCAAAAAAGTGATTCGCTATGAGGAGCAATCCTTTGGTGAGACCCTCGATAAAGGTCTCGATATTTATCAGCGAGTTAAAGAAAAATTGCAGAAACAAAATAAGACCGAAATTACCGGCAAAAATGTTTTTAAACTCTATGACACTTATGGATTTCCCGTTGATTTAACGCGATTGATGGCTGAGGACGATGGATTTACGGTTGATATTCCCGGGTTCGATCAGGAAATGACCAAACAAAAAGAACGGGCGCGCTCGGCACAGAATTTTAAAATGAACACCAATGACCTGGATAAAGAGTGGATTGTTTTGTCCGATGGTGATGATTCTGAATTTGTCGGATATGATCAAACCGCTATCAGATCGATTCTGCGCAAATATCTCATCCACGGTGAGCAATACCACTTAGTTTTGGATAAAACACCGTTTTACGCGGAATCCGGCGGTGAAATCGGCGATACCGGAAGGATCTCGAATGCTGATTTTACGATCGAAGTAACGGATACCTTGAAAATCAACAATATGATTGTTCATATTGGGAATTTAATTTCCGGACAAATTGGAAAGAATCCTGAAGTCGAAGCCACGATTGATGTTGAACGAAGTGATTCAATCCGGGCAAATCATACGGCAACCCACTTGTTACAGGCGGCATTAAGGAAGGTACTTGGCGACCATGTGCATCAGTCCGGTTCACTGGTAACGGCGGAGCGTTTGCGTTTTGATCTCACGCATTACACAAAAGTCTCTCAGCAGGAGATAGAGGCGATTGAGGATATTGTCAATCGAAAAATCCGTGAAAATATTGAAGTAGCTGTTCAGTATCATGATTTTGATGAGGCCAAAAAATCCGGAGCGATGGCGCTGTTTGGTGAGAAATATGAATCTATCGTCCGGGTAATCAATGTCGGTGAGTTTTCCAAAGAACTTTGTGGTGGCAAGCACGTCATGCGCACCGGTGATATTGGGGGCTTTAAAATTATCTCGGAATCGTCGGTCGCCGCAGGGATTCGCAGAATTGAAGCGATTACCGGCCGCAGTGTTTGTGAATTTAATCGACAGAACGAGAAAATAATTAATGATTTGACCGCTTTGTTTTACACTGCCAAAGATAATCTGCTCCAGAAAGCCAACGAACTGCTTGCCAAAGCTAAAAATCTCGAAAAGGTTTTACAGACTGAGGCAGTCAAAGGATTAGAAGAAGAACTGGAGACTTTAATTAGTAATTCCATGAAGATTGATGGTGTGACAATTTTAAACCATCAGTCCAGTTCACAATCCATGGATGAATTGAAACATATCGCTGATCTTTTTCGTGAGAAACTTGAGTTGGGTGTTGCTCTGATTATTTCAGTGAGCGACGGAAAACTATTAGTAGTTGTAACGGTCACCGATGCTGTGATTAAAAAATATCAAATTCATGCCGGTACAATTGTCAAAGAACTGGGCCTAATTCTTGGCGGAGGTGGTGGTGGCAGACCGCATATGGCAACAGCCGGTGGAAAAAATATTGATAAAATACCAGAT
>JAHJGX010000014.1 GCA_018824205.1 bacterium | reverse complement strand
AGTCTGCATGGTGTTACCGGTGGTGTTTTAGCCTTGTCGGTAGGAGCATTTTTTGCACATATTGGATTACAATGGTGGTCCAGCTGGTATCCCGGTGCCGATCCCGGCGGCGGCGGCTACATCGCACAGCGCATGATGTCGGCTAAAGATGAAAAACACAGCCTTTTTGCAACACTGTGGTTTACAATTGCCCATTACACATTGCGGCCCTGGCCCTGGATTCTGGTTGCTTTAAGTGCCCTGATTATTCTGCCCCGCGCCGAGAATACTGACGTACTGCGATCTGAAAATCCGGCGTTGTACGAACAGGTCGTTACTGTATATACCGGGAATGTCGACCGGGAACAAAGTCCGGAATATCAAACACCGGAATTTGAAGCGTTTTATGAAAAATATGAAAATACTGTCGACCCGGGCGTGATGTATCCGAAAATAATGATGCGGTTTTTGCCACCCGGATTACTAGGATTATTAATAGCGACCTTTTTAGCCGCTTATATGTCAACCATTGCTTCACAACTGAACTGGGGAACTTCCTATATCATCAACGATTTTTATCGGCGTTTTATCAAAAAGGATGGAAACGAACGGCATTATGTGCTGATTTCAAGAATCTCCATGTATCTGATGATTCTGTTCTCGTTGCTGATAGCGCGTTATTTTCTGACTACCGTATCCGGTGCCTGGGAATTTATCATCAATGCCAGTGCCGGTGTTGGGGCCGTTATGATTCTGCGCTGGTTCTGGTGGCGGATCAATGCCTGGTCGGAAATTTCCGCAATGATTACTCCGTTGATTATATATCCGATTGCCCGGTTCGGTTTTGAAATGCAGTCGCCGATAACATTGTATCCAATCGTGATCGGGACAACAATTGTCTGGCTGATAGTGACATATGCAACAGCACCAACAGATAAAGAAACTCTGAAAAAATTCTATCGCAAAGTCCATCCCGGTGGCCGGGGCTGGAAACCAGTTTCCTCGGAGTTACCGGATGTGGTCAGTGACAGTGGTTTCGGAAAGTCTTTTATTGACTGGATTTGTGGCGTTGTGCTGGTTTACGCCAGCCTGTTCGGCATCGGTAAACTGATATTGGGCGATTACCTGCTGGGGTTGCTATATGTCATCATTGCGGCTGCCGCAGCGTTGGTAATTTATTTGCATTTATCAAAGGTTGGCTGGGACAGCATTAGTGAATAAACAGGGCTATTGATGATATTAAAACGGGAACTCAATATCTGGCATGTGATTGCATTGATTCTCGGATCTGTTATCGGATCGGGAGTATTTATCAACCTGCCGATTGTGGCCCGGGAAGCCGGTAGTCCCTGGCTGGCGGTTATGGCATGGCTTATCGGTGGTATTATCTGGTTACCCCAGCTCTTTATTCTGGCAGAAATGGCAACCGCTTATCCGGAAGAGGGATTCGGCTATCTGTATCTCAAAAAAGCCGGCAGCCCGGCGCTGGGATTTCTCTATGTCTGGACTGTTTTCTGGACCAGCGACACACCATCGATTACGATTATTGCTTTAAGCGCTGTAACGGCGCTGAGTATATTTTGGGGACCACTGGCGGGAACACTTTATACCAAATTGTTCGCAATGCTGCTGATCATGATTCTGACTTACGTCCATTATCGGAGTGTGCGGAAAGGGGGCGGCGTTCAGATTATTCTGACAATTGCGAAATTATCGCCATTGATTCTGCTTTGCATCCTGGGAGTGAGCCTGTTTAATGCAGAGCACCTGTTTGCTGCTCCACAAAATCCGGTCATGGCGAACAAGGGCATGATTACACTGTTGGTTGCCGGTGTCGCCGGTACGATCTGGTCTTACGCCGGTTTCACTAATGTATTGTACATGGCTGGTGAGATGAAAAATCCACAAAAAATTATCCCCCGCAGCCTATTGATATCGGTGGGAATTGTGACGCTGGTATATACGCTGATTGCCCTGTCAACAAGCGTTTTTATTCCACATGATGAATTAATTGCCACCAGCGGACAATTTGCCAATCCCTTTTTATATCTGCCGGCCTTCGCGAAAATTGCCGGAGCGTTTTTAGCCATTGCGGCGTTTATAAGTATGATCGGTTGTGTCAATGCTCTGATAATGGTGCAGCCGAGAATTGAGTATGCGATCGCCAGGGATGGCCTGTTTTTTAAAACCTTTGCTCATGTGCATCCAAAATATCAAACACCGGATTATTCGATTCTGCTGCAATCGGGTCTGGCAATTGTACTGTTGTTTGTTGGTGGGATTGAGGCGCTGCTGGGCTATTTTACACTGTCCTACCTGCTGCAAAACGGGATGGTTTACAGTGCAATCTTTTTTCTGCGAAAACGAGATGATTATAAACCCACATTTAAATCGCCGGCCTGGTTACTGATGGCAATTGTGGCCATTGCATCTCAGATGTATTTGATTTACGGCACTTTTATCGCATTTCCCCTGGGCGGTGTACTGTCCGCGGTTATCCTGATTGCTACAGGATTGCCAATGTATTATTATTTCAAGTATCGCCAGTTGCAGGCGAAATAAATCAAAGAAAGAGAGGAATTTATGTCGTTGCATCAGTTGATCGTACCATTTGGGATTATTACCTGGCTTATGGTTTTGACAACCCTGCTGTCGGGGTTAAAAGTCATCAAACTATCTTTTAAAAATCACCGCCTGCTGGGAATTATTTCAGCAGTTCTGGCAAGCTGCCACGGATTACTGGTTTTTATTTTAAATTCATAAACACAGGAAGGAATGAATATGAGATATTTTTTATATAGTATAATCACTGTTCTGCTCCTAAGCAATTCAGTGGCTCTTGCGCATCCGGCCAAAGAGATTATTCTGAAGTACGATAATGAAACCAAGCTGTTGTCTGTTCGGATTGCGCACGATTCCAAGGATTTCAATAAACACTTTATTGAAAAAGTCTGGGTGTCGGTGAATAAGAAAGAGACTGTTGTACAGGGATTTAGTAGTCAGGATGATCTTGAAAAACTGGAGCTGCAATACAAAATTTTCAATTTGAAAAAAGGCGATGTAATTTCAGCCGATACCAAATGCAATATATTCGGGAAGAAAGCGGCATCGTTAACGATTGAGTAAGACACATACCAGACACTATCGGGACATCGGAACTGTTGAATTTGTACCAAGCAGGGGGGCTCGCCGCCTGAACATCACAATCAGACACAGCCATTCAATCCGGGTTGCCGTTCCCCGTGGCGTATCGGTTCGTGCAGCGTATAAATTTGTCGATGATCATCTGGAGTGGGTTCAAAAAGCCCTGCGACGTGTTCGCCAGGTTGAAAAATCTCAGCAACCACGATTTGATAATTCGTTTCAGACCCGTAATCATCAGTTGGTCTTGCAGGGTCATGATAAACCGCATTTTTCTTATCACATTTCTGATGAAACTATCATTGTTTGCTATCCGGCGACAGTCAATGCCGAAGATGATGACGTACAGCAAATAACTCAGAAAGCAGTTATTGAAACCTATCGGATCGAAGCCAAACAATACCTGCCAAACAGGGTTGCCTTGCTTGCCGACTGTTTTGGATTTCGGTTCGATCGGGTATTTATTAAAAATTTGAAAAGTCGTTGGGGCAGTTGTTCCGTGAGGAATAATATCAATCTGAATCTGCAACTGATGCGGTTCGACGATGGAGTCATTGATTACATTATTCTACATGAACTCCTGCATACCCGGATAAAGAACCACAGCCGGGAATTCTGGACCGCACTGGAAAAAATATGTCCCGGGTTCCGGGATGCCCGGCGGGTATTGAAATCGGCCAAACCGTTTATTCTTTAGATACACCTTAAGTAATTAGGTAATATAACTATTTAAATAATAACAGATTGACTCCTGTCTTGGCTTTGATAGTTGTTCTATGGCTTAAATTATTAAAGATTCCTGTTTCATCTTGAAATTTTATATACTATATTTTTGTATGAGTCTCAAATTGTATGGGGTTTATTGAGGAGGAAGATATGACGGATCATCTGCGACGCTTCCTGGATGACGCGGCATTAGCGAAGATAATTTCATTAAATAACCGGCATGTTACGGATATACTGGAATGGGCAGTCCGTTTGTGCAAGCCGAAAAAAATCACCGTTGTCAGTGATGATCCGGAGGATATTGATTATGTCCGGCAACTCGCGCTGCAGACCGGTGAAGAATTACCGTTGGCGATTGAAGGACATACTATTCACTTTGACAATTACCGGGATCAGGCCCGTGATAAAGACCATACCAGAGTACTTTTGCCTGCAGGAAAGAAATTGGGTAAACATATCAATACTATAGACCGGGACAAGGGTTTGCAGGAGATTTTCGGGCTGATGGATGGAATCATGCAGGGAAAAGAGATGCTGGTCCGCTTTTTTTCCCTGGGCCCCAGAAACTCCGGTTTTTCCATTCCGGCAATGCAAATCACCAATTCCGCATATGTGGCCCACAGTGAAGACCTTCTGTACCGGCCGGGATATGGTGAATTTATCAAGTTAAACGGGAATCCTGATTTCTTCTATTTTGTTCATTCTGCCGGTGAGCTTGATGATCAGGGTCATTCCAAAAACGATCATTTGCGACGGATTTACATTGACCTGGAAGAGAACCGGGTTCTAAGTATCAATAATCAATATGCCGGGAACAGTCTCGGACTTAAAAAACTGGCCTTGCGTCTGGCAATCAATAAAGCCAATTATGAGGATTGGCTTACCGAACACATGTTTATTATGGGAATTCATCCGCCGGGTAAATCACGCACGACCTATTTTACCGGTGCTTTTCCCAGTGCCTGTGGTAAAACCAGTACCGCCATGATTCCTGGGCAGACAATTGTGGGAGATGATATCGCTTATTTAAGGGTCTGGGATGACGGCAGTTGTCACGCGGTAAATATTGAGTCTGGTATATTTGGAATCATTTCTGATGTCAATCCGGTTGATGATCCGTTAATCTATAATTGCCTGACAACGCCCCGGGAGCTGATTTTTTCCAATGTCCTTATTAATAACGGAAAACCTTACTGGATCGGAATGGGACAAGAGGCGCCAGAAACCGGACTGAATCACTTTGGCAGATATGAACGGGGTAAAAAAGATGAAAATGGAAATGAAATCCCCGTTGCGCATAAAAATGCCCGGTACACTATTCGGTTAAGCGAACTGGATAATGTTGATCCCGAGATGGAAAATCCCGATGGTGTTCAAATTGATGGAATTATTTACGGCGGGCGGGATTCTGATACAAATGTCCCGGTATGCCAGTCTCTGGATTGGAATCATGGCGTCTTCCTGGGAGCCTGTCTGGAGTCGGAAACCACCGCCGCAACATTAGGGCAGGAAGGAGTCCGAAAACACTCTCCCATGGCAAACCTCGATTTTGTGGTTGTCCCACTGCATCGTTATATTCAGAATCATCTTGACTTTGGACACCGTCTGAAAAAAAAGCCGCTGATTTTTTCGACAAATTATTTTCTCAAGGATGACTCGGGAAATTATCTGACGAGCAAGATCGATAAAAAAGTCTGGATTTTGTGGGCAGAAGGCCGGGCTCATGGGGATTTTCAGGCAATTGAAGCGCCGGTAGGTTATATTCCTTATTACACAGATTTGAAGATTTTATTTGAAACCGTTCTGAAGAAATCCTTTTCATTGGAGTTGTACCGTCAGCTGTTTGCCATTCGTATTGATAAATTACTTCAGAAACTGGCCCGGATCGAGGAAATCTACAGCGATGAACAGTTTCCGGAACAGTTTGTTGCGGCATTCCACGTCCAGAGACTGCGCCTGCTCTCTGCTCAGGAAAAGTATAAGTCGGATATCATCTATCCGGAAATGTTGATTTGAACAATATATACTGTTGTCAGGTGGGAGTGGCTTAATACCTTAACCGGTCAAAATCGAGGGTTTTCATCTCGACGCTGCCTTCAAGGTATTTACTCTGAATAGTCTCGATTTCGCTGACTTTATCAAAAAAGATATCGACAACTTCCGGATCAAAATGAGTTTCCCGGCCTTTTCTGATAATGTCGAAGGCCTCTTCGTTTGAGAATGCTTCTTTGTAAGGGCGTTTTGTTGTCAATGCGTCAAAGACGTCGGCTACGGCGCAGATACGGCCCAGGTGAGGGATTTCTTCGCCTTTCAAGCCGTTTGGATAACCACTGCCATCCCATTTTTCATGATGTGTTGCTGCGATCAGTTCCCCGGCTTTCAGAAAATCGGAATTGGATTCCTTTAAAATCCGTGAACCGATAATGGTGTGCTGACGCATGATTTCCCATTCTTTGTCTTCGAGCGTGCCTTTTTTCAATAAAATACCGTCAGGAATCCCGATTTTTCCAATATCGTGCATCGGGCTGGCCTGCAGTATAATTTCGATCTGTCCTGATGAAAAGTTTAATCCCCTGGCAAGAACTGCGGCATAATTACTCATTCGCATAATATGAGCTGCCGTACCTTCATCCCGATATTCCGCAGCAATAGCCAGGCGCCGGATTGTGTCCAGATAAGCATCATAGGTTTTCCGCTGTGCATCGACCATCTCATCCAGAGATTTTCGGAGTACTGCAGTTCGTTGCTGGACTTTATCTTCCAACTCCGATTTATGACGTTTGATCGTGTCCTGAATATCTTTCATTCTTAACAGCGACATGGTGCGAACTTCAAGCTCAGTCTGATCAATTGGTTTGGCAATAAAATCATTTGCGCCAGCCCTGACAGCCCGCAGACGATCTTCACGGCTGGTCATTGCGGTTACCATAATTATCGGTAAGTCACGGTGCTCCGGCTCTGAACGAATTCGTTTGATGACTTCATAACCGTCCATATTCGGCATATTGACGTCCATCAAAACCAGATCAATATCGAGTTTAACTTTAGCCAGAGCCTCGAGTCCATCACTGGCGGTTTCGTATTCATGGCCCTGCATTGTCAGGTATTCGCCCAGAATCATCCTGATCCCTTCGTCGTCATCGACAATCAGGATTCGTTGTTTATTAGTCATTAATTTGCACCTGTAATTATTATTATTGCACCCGGTTTAATATAAGAAAATAGCCTATAGTAATTAAGCAATAAATTGTTGTGGTTATTGAGAAAATTACCGTTCTTTCACATACTTTTTATCCAATTCGCGCAGACGGTCCAGCGATTCGGAAGGATTCATATTTACACCATGGCCAAATGGCAGATAAATGGCACCGGTCGCCAGACTGGAACCATCACTGGAATCCTTTTGCCAGCAAACCTCTGACAGCAGTTCCAAAGGTTCATCATTAGGAATAAACAGCTTCAGAATTATGGTTTTACCCTTTTTTAACTCTTCATCACAGGCAAAGGACAGTCCCCCTTTGCTGATATTGTACAGGCGAATGGTGCTCTCATATTTTTTTTGTCGGAAAAATCCGATCTTTTTATACATCAGTGCAGAATTTGGAATCTCAAATCTGTGGCATGTCCGTTTTTCAAAACCCTGTACCAAGTTTCACACTCCGTTTTTATTGAATATAATCAGGTGGTTTGGTAAATCAATCAAATTCTTCCCATCTGATTTTTTTGATAAAGTAACTTACTTTAGCCTTTTCGGGTATTTCGACCTCACACTCAAAATTAAATGTTCGTCCCGGTTCTATTGTCGCATCCGTCTGCACTCCGCTTTTATACATGTGGTAGTTACCGGATATAAGAACAGAATCCGATGCCAGCAGTGTGGTGCCTTCATCATATAGATAAAAAATAATGCGGGCGAAATCGGCACGCCGGACGGCATCGTTTTTAATTTTTCCTTTAAAAACCCGCTTATTTTCATGAACCTGATCAACAATTGGTCCGTCGACGATGCAATTTGCTTTCGGAAGATCGGCTTTGCGAGTCAGTTTGATACTGTTTTTCGATAGGGTCAACTGTCCGATTTGGGTCTGAATGACGATGCGGTCCATATCCTCATGAATAATTTTACCTTTTACCACAGTGCCGTTATTGAGAATAATTTCATGGGTCATTTCGGGCAACTGGATCAGATTATTGATCTCTTTTCGGATTTCCGGTATTGAAACGCGGACTTCCAATTCCCGCATCTGTTTGCGGACATTGGAAAGCTCTTTCCGCAGGGTTTCAATATCCTGATCGACTTCAAAAAACTTCTGGGAAACCGTGGTTCCGGATTTCTTCTGTGAGAACGCCAGCTGACAGAATATCATGAGGATTAGTGTAGTTAATATCGTTTTTTTCATGGTGTCACCATCGCTTTACGTTGGGCTTCAAAGGCTTTTTGCCGAAGTTTGTTGAATGCTTCCGCATCACCAAGGGCGGAAGCCATCGCGGTCATTTCGTCGAAGAGAACATAATTTCGGGGATTTTCCATCATAGGCAATAACTGTTTGAAAATTTCCGGGTCGTTGAATTTTGTCAAGGCAACGAGTGCATCTTTCCGGGTTTTCAATGGGAACTCGGCGCTTTGGGTGATTTCTACCAATGTGGGGACTACTACCGGGTCGGAAAAATTGCCCAGTGCGCGGGTCAGGATTTCGGTCATTTGGAAATATTCATCTTTCCCGGCATTGAAGGTTTCCAGCAGAGCGAGGATAACATCGGCTTGCTTGATATCCCCGATCGCCTGCAGGGCAAAATCTTTGATCTGCTGCTGGGATTCGGGATTGCCGAGCATTTCGATAAAGGTTTTGGTGACCAGCGGATGCTGTTTTTTGCCTAAAATCTCAAGTGCCAGGGAGCGGACAGTCACGCTGACGGACCTGTCTTTGGCGATATTAATTAAAATCGGAACGACCTTGTCGTTTTCGGCAGAGCCTAATACCCGGGTCAGCGACTCCTGCATCAGCGCGTAATTTTCTTTTTCGGTCTGATACACGTTCAGCAGCTGTTCAACCTGAAGCGTAATATTCGTGGTCTCCAGCTTGGCCATAACCGCGGTACGAAATTCGATGTATTTGCGCTGCGCTGAAATCAACCCGTTGACCATGGCTTCAACATTTTCCGGCGTTGGATTAGCGGTAAGGGCGCTGGCTGTCGCAGTCAGCAGGCCATAATTCAAGCCGACTCCCTGAGCCATGAAATCGTGGATGATTTTCATCGCGTCCGGATGCTTGGTCTCAGCCATAGCCTGGAGTACGGCGATGCGGGTCTCAATTGGCTGTGTGGGATCCGTATAAATGGCCATCATATTTTCGATGGTTTCCAGATTACCCTTATTGTAATCCACACGTAACTCTTCAACGTCTTCTTCTGTGATAGTTGCGACCTTCGAACTGCAGGCCGCAAATGCGAGGATAGACAGAACAATAGGCAGGTAAATTAATCTTTTCATAGTTGGTTTCACTTTATAGTTTGACATTTTGATATTAGAATTTTTATGCCTTTATGTCAAGCAAAAATTGGGATTCACTTAAAGTGATTTTTTAAGAGAATTTCGGTCCCAGTAGCACAACTGCATATTCCGGCCGTCAAAATAACCGAATGTGAAATAACGAATCCAGTCTCCCAGGTTTATAAGTTTTCCGTTTTTATAGGGGTGATCGGTGGGCAGATGAAAATGGCCTGTGACGACAAAATCGTAACCCTTGTCGATAACTGTTTGCCCGTATTCGATCAGTTCCCGTCGTTCTTCTTCGATCAGATTCGGATCACGCAGAGTCAGGTGCCGGCTTTTACTGGAAATATAATTCGCAATTCCAAAGGAAATTCCCGGATGGATCAGCCGAAACAGGGAAATAAAAAACCGGTTGCGCAGGATCTTTTTCATGAAGCGGTATCCCCTGTCCCGTTTCAGGATTCCATCAGCGTGATAGATGTAAAAAGATTTTCCGTTATACGTCGCTTCCACTGAATCGGGATGAAACTCAATCCCCAGTTCCTCGGGGAAAAAGGAATCAAACCAATAATCGTGATTTCCGGCCAACATATGGATTTCGCAACCCGCATCAACCATTTCCTGAAGCAGATGCAATACTTTGAAGAAGTGCCGTGGGATCATATGCTTGTATTCAAACCAGAAATCAAACATATCGCCCACGATATACAGAATTGCTTTTTTCTTTTTGACTTCGTCAAAAAAATCAAACAGATATGCCTTTTTGCGGTTTTCCGATTCGGAACGATAGCAGTGAAGATGAATATCTGAAATAAAGTAAACCTGAGTTAGCATCTGGGCAGCAATTTAATATTTTGAAAGCTAAGGGCAAAGCACAATTGTAAAGGCCGGGTTTGCTGAATTTGGGAATAGGTTATTTTATCTTGGAAAAATAACCCGCATTTTACCGCTCCGAATCAGCAGTAACCGAGGACAATCGCTGTGGCATCACTTTTGTAAAAAAGCCCTGTTGAAGATAGTATATTAGTAGGAAACCAAAAATGCAAAATGAAGTTGTCCTGGCAATAAATCCCGGTTCTACATCAACCAAAATGGCTTTGTATAATCGTCAGGGACCCATTAAAGTTGAGAAAATTGATCACAGCGGGACTGAAATCTGTAATATGATGTCAATCCTGGAACAGCTGCCTCTGCGGGTTGAAATTATTAAAAAAACCTTTACACCCTGGCTGGAAGGATATAAACTCGTAGCTGTTGTCGGGCGTGGCGGGCTGGTGAAACCGATCAGCGGTGGTATTTATACTGTTAATGCCGACCTGATGGACGATACGATCAATTGTAAATACGCCAGCCATGCCAGCAACCTGGGCGCGTCGATTGCTCATGGTATTGCCCGGGACTACAAGGTGTCGGCGTTTGTGGTGGATCCGGTGACGGTGGACGAATTTATCCCGGAAGCCCGGATATCAGGCGTGCCGGAAATTCAGCGAAAAAGCCGTCTGCATGCTCTCAATGTCAACGCCTGTGTCCGAAAGGAAGCCACGCGGCTGGGGAAATCCATTAAAGATGTAAAATTTGTTGTCGCCCATCTCGGTGGCGGGATTACGGTTGCGGCTGTAGACGGTGGACAAATAATTGACTGCAATGATGCTCTAATGGGAATGGGGCCTTTTTCGCCGGAACGGGCCGGTGCGTTACCTCTGGAACCGTTAATTAAAATGGCCATGAGCGGTAGCTATTCGTTCAAGGATTTGTACCGGAAATTTACGAAAAACAGTGGCTTGAAGGGCTATCTCGGTACCGGTGATGTCCGTGAAGTTCTGGACAGGATTGATCATGGCGATGAAGAAGCGGCCCTGGTTTATCGGGCGATGATTTATCAGGTGGCCAAGGAAATCGGGGCCATGGCGACAACTCTGAAAGGAGTACTGGACGGAATCATTATCACCGGTGGCATTGCCCATTCCGAACGGGTTGTGAACGATCTCGCTGAACGGATAAAATTTATCGCCGGCATTTCGGTTCATCCCGGTGAAAACGAACTGGAATCCCTGGCCGCCGGTGGATTCAGGGCGATTGACGGGGAACAGGAAGTTCAGATTTATATTAGTGAAAGTGAATAATCGATTGGGAGTGTAGGAATGATTAAAAGCTATCAGGATATATTAAAAGCGGTTCAATCTGCTAACCGGAAAAAGACGATATCCATTGCCATGGCCGACGATTCCAGCGTGCTTGAGGCTATTAAAGCCATTGACGAAAAGGGAATTGCCCATGCGGTACTGGTTGGTGATTCGGAGCGAATCAAAGCGATAGCCAGAGAAGTCAATTATCATATTACCGACGATATGATTGTCCACGCCACCGATGATGCTGATATTGCTTTTAAGGCGGTGGAACAGATTCGCATCGGAAGAGCGGATATTTTGATGAAGGGCCATATCTCCACGCCGGTTTTAATGAAGGCCGTACTAGACCGGGAAACCGGCTTGCGTAAAGGCAGTGTGCTGAGTCATGTGGCGGTGGCTGAAATCCCAACATATCCGAAAATGCTGATTACCAGTGACGGTGGAATTAATATTGCCCCGGATATGGAAGCCAAAAAAGCGATTCTCGAAAATATGGTCGATGTCTGCCGGAAACTGGAAATCGATCAGCCGAAAATCTGTGCGCTCTGCCCAATTGAGAAGGTCAATCCGAAAATCCAGGAAACTGTTGACGCGGCGGAACTGCAGCAGTTGGCGGAAGCCGGGGAATTCGGAAATATCATTCTCGAAGGACCAATGGCCATGGATGTGGCGCTGTCGGCTGAAGCCGCCCGTAAAAAGGGAATTGACAGTCGAATCGCCGGGGACACAGACGCCATTCTGGTTCCCAATATCACCAGCGGGAACGCGACCATAAAAATCCTGATGTATCTGGCCAATGCCAAAGTTGGTGGGTTGGTGGTCGGCGCGAAAGTGCCGATTATTTTGCTTTCCCGCTCCGACAAACCGGAAGAGAAATTCAATTCCATGATCCTGGCGATTCTGGTCGCGGATTAAACACCAAAAAAAGGTTTAATTTTAGAGGAGTTCAATATACTGAGCCTCCTTGTTCTTATTGCGATGAATCGGGATATCGGGATGACCGTTTTGCGTGATGTATTAAAGTAATATGATTCTTATGGTTTTAGGCAGACTTTTCAAATTGAAATTTGCCTTTTGAATCATTAACTTCTGGCACTGAAATTAGAATAAAATCAGAAGGAGTATACGATGTCAGTTGCAATACTATGTGGTGGTGGTCCGGCACCGGGAATGAATACCGTGGTTGGCTCAATCGCTAAATCATTTTTAAAAAATGGGATTAAAGTCATTGGTCTGCATCATGGTTTTACCGGGCTGTTCAGAGAAAATGCCAACACTGAAGAACTGGATTTTTTAAAAGCCGATGCCATTTTCAACCGTGGTGGTTCCTATCTCAAAATGAGCCGCTTCAAACCCAAGGCCGAAGACTTTGAAAAGAATTTTAATCTGAAGTTATTCAAGGATAACAACATAAAATTACTGGTAACGGTTGGTGGCGATGATACGGCTTCCACGGCTAACCGGGTTGCAAAATATCTCGCCGACAAAGGCTATTCCATTTCCAATATTCATGTACCCAAAACAATTGATAATGACTTACCGCTGCCGAATCATGCCCCGACGTTTGGATATACCACCGCCGAAGATTCCGGTGCGAAAATCGCAGCAACGATTTATGAAGATGCCCGCACCAGCGAGAACTGGTTTGTAATCGCGGCCATGGGACGCTCCGCCGGTCACCTGGCATTTGGGATTGGTTCTGCCTGTCATCTGCCGATGATCGTTATCCCGGAGATGTTCAACAAAGTCGAAATTACCGTTGAGCGGATTGTGAATCTTGTAATCTCAGCCATGATTAAGCGGAAAATCATGGGACTCAACTATGGGGTTGTGATTATTTCGGAAGGCGTCTTTCATGAACTCAGCGAAGAGGAAATTAAAAAATCCGGGATCAATTTTACCTACGATGATCATGGACACCCTGAGCTGGGTAAAATTTCAAAAGCCCAGATGTTTAATGAATTAGTAAGTAAAAAATATGATGAGATTGGATTGAGTATTAAATCCAGACCGATCGAACTTGGCTATGAAGTCCGCTGTGTCAATCCGGTCGGTTTCGACCTGGTTTATTGTACCCTGCTTGGTAACGGCGTCTATAAATTGTTCAAAGAAGGTGCTACCGGCTGTATGGTCTATGTCGATAATGCGGGAGACGTCTCGCCGCTCTTTCTGAAGGACCTTGAAAATGCGGACGGCAAGATTCCGCCGCGGCTGGTCAATATTGAAGATCAGAAATCACAATCAATCATCAATAATGTTCTTCATTACATTACCGAAAGTGATTACAAAGCTGCGAAAGCATACGTCAGCGATCCGGCAGTTTATGATTTTAAGAAAATACTCGGCTGGTGAGAGAATTTCGATTACATAAAAGGCGGTATTCACAACCGCCTTTTATTCTATCTCATAGCTGGTTTAACATTTGTTTTTACCACATAAAAATTGTAACTTTTTTCCTGATATTAGGTTGTTTGTCAGTGGATAATAATCAGAAAAATGTCTTCACAATGTGAGTTTAAAAATTGGCTTGCAATGGAAACTTACGTAATTATAAAAGTTAATTATATACACGGAGAAAAATGATGGCACAAAAAATGAAAAGTATGGATGGGAACACAGCGGCTACTCTTGTAGCATACGCGTTTAGCGAAGTTGCTGCGATTTATCCGATTACCCCGTCTTCCGGGATGGGTGAGATGGCAGACGCCTGGGCTGCCAATGGTCTGAAAAATATTTTCGGTCAGAAAGTGGATGTAGTGGAACTGCAATCCGAAGCCGGCGCTTCCGGTGCGGTCCACGGCGCTCTTTCCGCCGGTGCAATGACAACCACATTTACCGCTTCCCAGGGGCTGATGCTGATGCTTCCGAATATGCATAAAATTGCCGGTGAAATGCTGCCGGCGGTTTTTCATGTATCGGCCCGTTCACTGGCTTGTCAGTCATTGTCGATTTTCGGCGATCATTCCGACGTTATGTCGGCCCGCAACACCGGCTGGGCGCTGATGGCAGCCAGTTCAATTCAGGAGATTATGGACCTGGGTGTGGTTTCTCATCTGGCAACCCTGAAAACCATAATTCCGTTCCTGAATTTCTTTGACGGTTTCCGGAATTCCCACGAAATCCAGAAGGTTTTCCCGATCGAATACGATACAATGCGTGAAATGCTTGATATGAAATATGTAGAAAATTTCCGGGCACGTGCAATGAATCCTGAAAAACCGCTGCTTAAAGTTGGGCAGGAAGGACCGGATACCTATTTCCAGGGACGTGAAACAGTCAACCAGTATTATCTCGATGCTCCGGCAATTGTCCAGGAATATATGGATGCGTTGGCCAAAAAGGTTGGCCGTCAGTATCACCTGTTCGATTACTATGGCGCTCCTGATGCTGAAAAAATTATCATCATTATGGGCAGCGGCGCAGATACCGTTGAAGAAACCATCGATTACATGAATAAAAACGGTGAAAAGATCGGTGTGGTTAAAGTACGTCTCTACCGTCCGTTCTCGGTTGAACATTTTATTAAAGCGATCCCGGTGTCGGTGAAAAAGATTGCCGTTCTTGACCGCACCAAGGAACCCGGCTCTATCGGTGAACCGCTGTATATGGATGTTGTCGCTTCCCTGGCCGGAAATGGTATGAAAATTATCGGCGGCCGTTACGGACTGTCCTCCAAAGAATTTATCCCGTCCATGGTTAAAGCGGTTTATGATCACCTTGACGGAGCCTGCACTCACGGCTTTACCGTCGGTATCAATGATGATGTGACCCATACATCCCTGGAAATCAAAGAGAAAATCAATACAATTCCCGAAGGTACGATTTCCTGCAAATTCTGGGGCCTGGGTTCCGATGGTACCGTTGGCGCCAATAAAAATTCGATCAAAATTATCGGGGATAACACCGATATGTACGCCCAGGGATATTTTCAGTATGATTCGAAAAAATCCGGCGGAATAACCCGCAGCCATCTGCGCTTTGGTAAATACCCGATCAAATCCGAATACCTCGTTGTTGACAATGTGGATTTTATCGCCTGTCACAACCAGGCCTTCACCGATCGCTACGATATTCTCGAAGGCATCAAGGAAAAAGGCGTATTTCTGATGAATTCAATCTGGAGCAAAGAGGAGGCCTTTGAAAATCTTCCTTTGGATATGCAGAAAACGATTATCGGGAAGAAGATTCGTTTTTACAATATTAATGCCCTGGAAATTGCAAACAATATCGGTCTGGGCGGACGCATTAACACCGTCATGATGGCAGCCTTCTTTATTATTTCCGGCGTACTTGAAAGAGATCATGCTATCAAATTGATCAAAGACGCTATTGATAAATCCTATGGCGCAAAAGGCCGTGAAATTGTTGACATGAACTGGAAAGCGGTTGACGCCACGGCAGAAGCGTTGGTCGAAGTTAAAGTACCCGCTCAATTACCGGCCAAACATGCTCCGATAAAACAACTGGTTCCAGATGATGCTGATGACTTTGTAAAGAACGTCATCGAAAAAATAATGCGTGAAAAAGGCGACGAAATTCCGGTGTCGCAAATGCCTCTGGACGGTTATGTTCCGGTAGGAACGGCAAAACTGGAAAAACGCGGCGTTGCGCCGACGGTTCCACACTGGATCAAGGAAAACTGTATTCAGTGCAACCAGTGCGCCTTTGTATGTCCCCATGCGGCGATTCGTCCGAAATTGGTTGATCCAAAAAACCTGGCCGATGCACCGGAGGGTTTTGAAACCCTGGACGCAATCGGCAAAGATGCCGGAATGAAATACCGTTTGCAGATCTATGTTGAAGATTGCCAGGGTTGTATGAACTGTGTCAATGAATGTCCGAAAGAAGCCTTGATCGCCAAACCGATCCAGGAAGAACGGGATGCCGGTGAATCCGAGAGGGCACTCTATTTCGACGCTCTGCCGTCGGATGTTCTCAGTCAGGCGGTGAAAGTTGATTCCGTTAAGGGCAGCCAGTTCAAACAGCCGTTGCTGGAGTTCTCCGGGGCCTGTGCCGGTTGTGGTGAAACACCCTATGTGAAACTGATTACTCAGCTCTATGGCGACCGAATGATCATTGCCAACGCGACCGGTTGTTCCTCGATCTGGGGCGGTACATTTCCGACGATTCCCTATGCCAAGAATAAAGACGGTCACGGACCAAGCTGGGCCAACTCTCTCTTTGAAGACAACGCCGAATACGGTTTTGGCATGCGTTTAGCTGTCGATGTCAACCGCAAACAGCTGCACTTTACTATGGAAAAAGCGCTTGAAATGGATATTAATGCTGATTTTAAAGCGTTGATCAGAGAAGCCTTTGAACTATGGGATACCAAAGAATCCGAGATCAAAACGGTTTCAAAGAAAATCCAGGAAATGTTACCGGGATTGGTGGAAGAAGCCTGTTGTGAGAAAAAAGCCGTACTTTCGAAGATCCAGGAACTGCAGAGTTATATCGTTCCCAAGAGTGTCTGGGCGTTCGGCGGCGACGGCTGGGCCTATGACATCGGCTATGGCGGCCTGGATCATGTGATGGCTTCCAATCGGAATGTCAATGTGCTTGTGATGGATACCGAAGTCTATTCCAATACCGGTGGACAGGCCTCCAAAGCGACGCCGCTGGGTTCCGTTGCCAAGTTTGCAGAAGCGGGCAAGACGACGAAGAAAAAGGACCTTGGCATGATGCTGATGAGTTACGGCTATGTATATGTGGCTTCGGTCGCCATGGGCGCCAATAAAAACCAGTACATCAAAGCGGTCAGAGAAGCCGAGGAATACAAGGGCCCGGCCATTATCATTGCCTATGCACCCTGTATCAACCACGGCTGCAATATGGAACTAACCCAGCAGGAAGAGAAAAAAGCCGTCGATACCGGTTACTGGATGCTCTACCGCTTCAATCCGGCCCTGAAAGCAGAAGGGAAGAATCCGTTCACCCTGGATTCCAAGAAACCGGCACTGCCGGTTGAAGAATTCCTGAAAGGCGAAAAACGGTATACATCGCTGAAACTCAGCTTCCCGGAAAATGCCGAAATCTACTGGAAAGAACAGCAGGTGATCGTCGATGAACGCTACGAACAGTATGCGAAACTTGTAGACTAACGAAAAGTTCTGATCAGATCAGATAGAAAAGGGCGGTTTCGACCGCCCTTTTTATTGTATCTTCACCTTTGTTCCGTGGTCGTTCACCCTCGTTCCGTGGCTGTGCTACGGAACGATTTATGCGCAGGTCAGAATTTTGTTGAAAGTGGTTATTTCAGGTCTCTAATCCATTCCTTAACAAGAATCGGTACTTGACTAACAACTTCTTTCCCAAACAATGCCTCATCAATGAATCCCATATGTAGTATGTCAATAATTCTACATAAATATGAACGTCCAAGCGTCCACCAGGTGAAATGATCATCTACCATCAAATAATGCTTAACTTTCCTATGAATATTCTTTTCTGCCTCTTTAAGTTCGAATCCATCTAATAATGTCTCATAGACACCATCTGCAACTCGACTTCCGAAGGTTGTTGTATAATAGTATTCTTTGATTTCCCAAATTGCCACCGGGTTTATAACAGAAGGAAAAGCACCATCTACTCGTCTTGAAAGGGTTCGAACCGGGAATTTATCAACAGTTATTGCGGTCAACTCCAACGGGTCATAATTACAGGGTTTACCATCAGAATTTGCCTCAATTAACATGTTTATAATACATGTGAAAAAGGCGTTGTCTTTTTTCTTTCCCTTTTGTTTATTCATAGGGAGAGGACAATTAGGCTTTAACATTATTTTTAGTTTTTTGAATTGCGCTTTGGCTGTCTTTACATCCATCAAGTTTGGTTCAACCTGTTTATTCAGTGCGTCTTTTCGGTATGTTAAATAGTCAATAAGAGTTTTTCCAAAATCAGTCAATGTATCGCTTTGTACCAGTTTAGAGTAGTTTAGTCCTTCTTTGTCAAATACGTCTTTGATTTGGTCAATGGATGGAATAACAAAATCCGGATTTTTATTTTTCTTTGACTTTCGCTCAAAGTATCCAAGTCTTTGGTTTAGCAATTTAACATTTGCCCAGAATTCGGGTTTTAAACTTGTAAATGTGTTATTTGGTTTCATTTAATTCTTTTTCAAACTCAACAATAAATTCATTAAGTGTACTTCCGAGAGCTTCACATATTTCTTTTAATTCAATTAGATCAATACGTCTTTCTCCACTCTCTATTTTGCTAATGAATGATTGGGGAACATTCAGTATCTTCGCAAGATCAATTTGTCTCATACTTGAACCAATCCTTAATCGATATAATTGGTTTAGAAGAATTTTAGATTCTTTTGTATTTAAGCTTTTATTCATGCAGTAAAATAATATCCGATTTTAGTATATACCAAATTAGGATATTAGCACATATTTTTGTATATTTGCAAAAACATTCATTATGCAGTTAACAATTGATAAAAAATATGCAACCTATTATCCACCTAAAACTCAGTTATTGAAATGGGTGGGAAATAAACAACGGTTTGCAGGAGAAATCGCTAAGTATTTTCCTGTTGATATCAACAGATTTTATGAGCCTTTTTTGGGTAGTGGGGCAATTACGGCGACTGTTTCTCCGCATAGAGGTTTTGGATCAGATGTATTTGCTCCATTAATTGAGATCTGGAAAACTCTGGTAAATAATCCAGATGAACTTATTAAATGGTATAATGATCGAAGAAAAAGGATTGATAAAGAGGATAAAAATAAAGTATATGAGGAAATAAAAACCTCATATAATTCTAATCCAAATGGACCAGACTTTTTATTTTTAACAAGATCGTGTTATGGAGGGATTGTTAGATTTAGAAAAGCAGATGGTCATATGTCGACTCCCTGTGGTGTTCATGATCCAATTTCTATTAGAAGTTTTTCTACACGTGTTAATGAATGGTATTGGCGGATGAAGAATGTAGAGTTTGCAAGTATTGATTATCAGGAAGCTTTTACCATGACGAAGTACGGCGATTTTATTTATTGCGATCCACCTTATAGTCACAGTCAAAGTATTTTGTACGGAGCTCAGGATTTTTCCCTTGTTCGCTTATTGGAAAAAATCGACGAGGCAAAAGCTAAAGGTACCAAAGTTGCTTTGAGTATTGATGGAAGTAAAAAATCAGGTAATTATATATGTGATTTGCCAATTCCAAGAGGTCTTTTTGAAAGGGAAATTAATATTAATCTTGGTCGTTCAATGTTGAGACGATTTCAGATGGGGGGTCAGACTCTTGAACAAGAAATTGTATCTGATCGTCTTCTTTTGACATATTAACCAGTCTGGCTACGATATTGCAATTGCGGTCTTTTTAACCAGTATTATATCGTCGGAATATTAATATTTTGTCCTCTTTTTCGAGGATCAAATAAACTACGTTTGCTTAAAGTATTCGATAATATTTTGATCAATTTTGAACGACGGGACATCAATCGCGATACTTTTTCAATCGACGTCGATAGCAGAAGCTATTGAATTCATGTGGTGAGTGTTTCGTAACATGCAGAGTATCACTCCAGATTGATTTTCCCGTACCTCTTTTCGTAATGCTCAGGATATAGCTTTTTCATACAGCTGCGGCAAATTCCGTGACTGAACTCGGCATTGCTGTGATTATCCAGGTAGATTTCAAGGTTATTCCAGTACCCGTTATCGTCGCGGATATTTTTACAGGAGGGACAGATAGGCAGTAGCCGTTTTAACTGTTTCATGCGGGTCAGTGCTTCGGTTATCTCAAAAATCAGCTGTTCGCGTTCTTCTTCGATTCGTTTCCGGGACAGAATTTCGATCTGCAGTTTATGATTGGATTTTACGATTTCACCGCGTCGTTCACGGACGAGATCTTCCAGCTGGTTTCGCTCTTTCTGCAGCGCCGCCGCAGCGACCTGTTTTTTCTGCAGTTCCTGTTTTAGTTGCTGGTGCACATTTTGTAATTTCTGAATGGTTTGCTCTAACAGTAATTCTCTGGCTTCCAGTTTAACGATCATCATACCGAAGGATTCGGCCAGGTCGGTGATCTGTTCAGGATATTTATCGGTTTTGGCCATTTCAAAGATTGATTTATCGGGATCAAAAGTATTCGCAGCGGCATTTTTGACTGCCAGTATCAGATAATCGAGAATATTTTCACTTCCTGCAAAGTAATCCATAAGGGCCTCATTTCTCCGGTGGTAATACCAGTTTGCCTTTTTCCTGTAACCGCTTATATTCTTCCGGGTAATGATTTTTCAGGCAATCCGGGCACAGGCTGTGACTGAATTCGATTTCCGAATGTTCGCTGATATAGACTTCCAGATCATTCCAGTACCCTTTATCGTCACGGATGTTTTTACAGGAGGAGCAGATGGGAATCAAACCTTTCAGGGTCTTGATATTGTCTATAGCTTCCTGGAGGTCATCTACCAGTTTTTTACGGTCTTCATCAATTTCCTGACGTTCGAGAATTTCGGTTTTCAGCATCTCGTTGGTTTTCATCAGCTCGTCAGTACGTTCCCGGATGAGGGATTCAAGATTATCGCGGTAAACCTGTAATTCTTTTTCAATTTTCGTCCGGTTGTCACATTCTGACTGTAGATGGGTATTCAAGTCTTTCAGCTTATCGATGGTTTGCTCGAGTCGAAGTTCGCGGGCCTCCACTTTTACAATCATCATTCCAAAGGACTCGGCCAGTTCATAAATCTGTTCCGGATACACACTGGTTTTAGTCAGCTCAAATATCTCCTGTGGATCACCGTAGCGTCGACGGGAAATATCACGGGCGACTTTGGTAAGATAATCCAGCAGCTCATCGACTTTTTTATTATAACTGTCTTCGCCCTTTTTTTGGGCATGGTCAAGAGATTCTTTCTGTTCATCTGAGATTTTCTGCCGCAATGACTCCAGGCGGTTCAGCAGTTTTGAATCGGGTGTTATTTTGGAATTCATTTTTCGCTCCCGGTATTCGGTTTTAGGTGACTGTTAAGGGGGATTTTGATGTGCACAGTCGTCCCATTATTTATTATACTGTCAATCGTGAACACAACCCCATAGGGTTTCAATATCTGATAGGAACTGAAGAGTCCCAATCCGGTTCCTTGCGGTTCGGCGCTGTGTTTATCCGAATGATAAGCCTTTGTTGTAAAAAACGGGTTAAACAGCTTAGGAATGTTTTCTTGTTCAATTCCACAGCCGGAATCTGCAATGTCAACGGTGATGGTGTAGCTGTCGGAATATGTCCGGACAGAGAGTAATTTATTATCGGAGCAGTACATAGCATCAAGAGCATTATTGATAATATTAACGAGGCCCTGAGAAAAGTCGCTGTAGACTCCGGTGATCAGTGGTATATTGTCTGCGAATTGATAGTTTTTTACGATCTTGTATTTGAAATAATGGTTGGTTTCAAGGAACTCCAATTCCGTTCGGAGTAGACTGTTCAAGTCAATGTTTGTGGTATCAGTGGCCTGTTCCGCACGGCATTTAGTCATCATTGTATCCAGAATATTTTCGATTTTTTCAGCCTGCTGAATAATCATATTCATCTGGCCGCTATCAGGATATTTTTCCTTATACAGATCGGCACTGCACATGATGACTGTTAGGGGTGAACGAATGTTGTGTGCAATACCAGATGCCAGAAGGCCGATTGATGACAGGCGGTGTTCTTTCATCAGGTGCAATTCCAATTCCCGTTGTCGCTCATCCATCAGCTTCAAATCGGTAATATCCCTGGTAACAACGATCGTATGGGTGACTTTTTTTAAGCGGTTATAATAGGGGTAATAGACCACATCGAAATAACGTCTTCCCAGTGCCGTGAAATTAAACCACTCCTGGTAACGGACTTCATTGCCATCGAAACATTGGTTTAAATTTCGGCTCAGAACAGACTCAAAAACCTCATTTCCCCAGACTTCCGATACGGTATTTCCGATAAAATTTGATCGTTCCCGATTATGGGCAAAACAATAGGCGTCGTTGACTGCTTCATATTTATAATTTCGGTTGATTAGGGTCATGAATTCTTTTGAAGAATTTGCGATAAACTCATATTTTTTCCGCATATCCTCTGCGGTACGCCGTTCCCGGATCTGACGTTTCAGATCACGGTTTACTTTTTCCAATTCACCGATTTTTTCTTCAAGTCTGAGTTCTCGCCCTTCGATTTTAACCATCATCATTCCAAAGGATTCAGCCAGGTCGGAAATTTTTTGCGGATACTTTTCCGTCTTGGTTAATTCGAAAATCTCCTGTGGGTTTCCATATCGTCTGCGCGATACGTCTCTGGCAAGATCGATTAGGCGCTCCAATAAGTGTTCAGTCCTATCCTTATCGGTATTCTGATTTGATTTCATAACGAATCCTTTATTGAATCATCATTTTAATAAACAATATTAATAAACTTTGCTGAGATATTCTTTAAAATAATTCAGAGGTCGCTATGATTGTAAATCAAACCATAAAGCGTTTGTCATCGCGAATCGGTTTTTATGCGTGCTGATTTCGGCCCTGAAATAACCCTGCCCGGGAATGTCATCTATAGGTAGTTGAATTGTTTGGTGTATTTGACCGTTTTTGAAATCTTTCGTGTGAAAATTAAGCT
>JAHJGX010000121.1 GCA_018824205.1 bacterium | reverse complement strand
TGTCCCTATTTGTCCCTATTGGATATATTTCACCTGAAATGTAGAAAACAATAAACCCTTTGTAAACTGTTGATTTACAAAGGGATTGAAGTGTGGCGAGGGACGGAATTGAACCGCCGACACAGGGATTTTCAGTCCCCTGTCCTATACTGATTATCAGGCACTTATAGCCTTTAGTGACCAAAAAATGACCAGGCGATAAAAAAGCCCGATTTGTGGTCGGGCTTTATGTTATAATGTTACATTTAGCTTACTTGATTAGCAGCATCTTCTTCACCTGCTGAAACCCGTCTGCTTCGATCCGATAGAAATAGACGCCGGTACTGACATTCCCGGCATCCCAATTAACAGAATAGAATCCAGGCTCCTGTTTCTGATTTACGAGTCTTTCAACTACCTGGCCATTCATATTGTAAATAGTCAGTGTCACATTGGATATTTTTGGTATTTCATAGTGAATTATCGTTGTTGGATTAAATGGATTTGGGTAATTATCATAAAGTGCGTAATTTCTCGGGAGTTCATTATAATTTTCAATGTTTACAGAACCTTCGAAACTATTTCATCAAAATACACTTCTTAACTGCTGAAAATCCATCAGCCTGGATTCGGTATATATAGACTCCAGAACTATATTGGCTTGCCTCCCACTGAACCGTATAATTCCCTGCGCCCTGCTTCTGATCAACCAGCGTATCAACCAAACGACCAAAAATATCATAGATTGCCAGACTTACATTGGATTCCTGGGGCAGATCATAGGAAATAGTTGTAATAGGATTGAATGGATTGGGATAATTTTGCCTAAGACCGAACTGATCTGGAATGACTGTTTTATCGTTTTTCCCAAGCTCAGAACTCAGATTATTCAAATCTATCAACATACGGGTCGCAATTCCGGTCCAGATATAGCTTTTATGCCAACCGCCCCAATTATCGTCCGGACTATACAATTCCCAAAAGCAATGATCGGCTTTTAGTCGATTGATCGCGTTTTTAATAACTTTATCCGCCAGTTGTTGTGCCTCACTCACGTAACCATATCGCAACAGTCCCTTAAAAATCAGATATTGCCACTGTACCCAGACCGGACCATTCCAATATCCCGTCGGATTATAATAACTATCAGATGCAGACAGAGAAGGAATACCATAGCTTCTCCAGAATTCAGATGTGTTTGTTAGATGATTAACTAATTTAGCCGCCTGTTGGTCACTTGCTACACCAGCCCAGAGAGGCAAAAACCCAATAATCTCTTTTCTCTTTAAATCATTCGACGTGTTGAAAGTAAAATCGTGATCATTCTTGTCAACGTGATAATAAAATTCCGTCTCTGTATCCCACATGCATCCGTTGATAAAGTCGGTCCGATTTGCGGCTGTTCCTGTCCAATATTGATAATCATCGGTGTACCCGAGTTCCTGAGCCATTTCTGCCAGTGACCGCGCTTCATTCATGAGCAAAACATTCAGGTCAAGGCATTCGAAATTAGCAGGCCAGCCAACCTGATCCCACACAGCAACCTGACCATCACGAACACATTCCAGAACCGCATGTGCTCCCCACTCACATAAACCATCCTCATCAGCATCTCGGTTGTCTAACCAGTATTGATAGAATTTCTTACCAGACAGATATGCTTCCTTTAAAAACAGCGTATCTTTACTGATTCTAAATATTTCCCAATTTTCCCAATTAAACCAGGGTGCTGAAGTTGTATATTGATTATCATAAGGAATGGTTTCATTTAGATAAGGGCCTGTGCGATAATTTATATATCCATCTTCCCACTGTCTTTCCATAAAAACTCTTTGAGAATTCATAGCGCTTAACGGATCCATAAAAGCATATGCTAACATAACTATACTTTCATGAAATACCTGTCCTCCATGTCCCCATCCCCAGGTAGGTTCCCTGGAAAAAACATAATAGTTGTAAGAACACTCTCCCTCCGGCGGTAACATACATTGACGAATCATCGAAAAAGCGCTCCAATACATCATCTCTATATCGGAATCGGTAAATTCCAACCGTGGAATTCGACTATAAATTTCCTCATCGTCCATAATCGCTTGTTCCATGTTATACGTCATCAAATTTTCGCAATCCAATATAAGACTATCCAGACTGTTTTCTGCTTCCGTTACACCGCGGATAATTCGCAGAGCCTTCGATTCTGACGGAGCTATAGACAGAGATTTTTGGAAAGCGACAACTTTACTGTACTCAGCAGGTATAAAATTAATAAGGTCTTTATTCTGTAGATCAGTAAAAAAAATAACAGAAGACTCGTCAATATTTCCTAACTCCTCAGAATGGCCGCTGAATTGCCCGGAAGAGTCCCTGGCAATAACAATATATCCATAAGAGCTGTCTGAATTCAATCTTTCATCTATATACCCGGTATAGATAAGGCTATCAGTAATAAGTCCATAACGCCCCGGATTTGAACTACTCCTTCGATAAAGACTATAGAGATATTCACTTTCTTGATCCCACGTGATAAATGCGCTGGTAGAGTCCTGGGAAAAATGAACAGCAATATTTTGCGGTATTGGGGGGAAAGTACCTTCAGTCATTTGTATATCTGTACGAATGCCACTAGGAGCAGGTAATTGCGTGATGAAACCTGTTGCAATACCCTGCTGGCCCGTTGCGGTACAGGTAAAAATAACGGTAAAAGAATCTCCAATTGCAACTTTCGGATTTCTAAAATTCCCCAACTCACAACCCTGATAACCGTTACCGGGAATATTCGGATCAAGATCTCCCCACTTTGGCGCTTCTTCAGTCAATATCTCATCTACAGACCCATTGTGTAAAATGATCTGCTGAGCATAAGAGTGTGAATGGTAACATGAAGTTCCATCGGCATGTTGAACCGTACCCCACTCAACACAATAATTTTCACCCTTGTTTTTTTGTGCTTTTGTATTTTCTTCTAATGAGCCAAGCTCGATATATGCTCCATAAGCATCCGGAGCTTCATTAATGACATAGACATCTGCGAGATCACTACTATATGGCACCCCATGAGAAAGAGTCCATCCATCAGGAGCTTCCTCGTGTAAAAATGTATAAGTCCTTCTGTCCTGGGAAATTTCCACATTTTCTATGGTATAAGGATTTTGAAAAAATGGATATACATCCAATATAACAGTACTGTCTGTATTGTTTGTAATGGATATATTCTGAATGGCAATGCGGGAACTATATACCTGAAAAAAAACACTAATATCGATACCTTCAAATGGCTGATAATAATATTTAATATGATCGCTGTATGAGGTAGTGATAATCGGCTCGGCGTACATTTGGTCTAATCGATATCGAATTTCACCGTTCAATTTGAAGGCAAGACACAAATGACCAGCGTTGTCGGTCTCAAAATTAATCCCATTATTGTCCTTATAATGTTTAAACTGATAGCCTTCATCCACTATATACTCCGAGCGGCTCAGCGGTGCGGCATACGTTGTAAAAATCGGATCGTCTTTTGTGGCTGAGATATTAGATAAGTAGTTTTGTGACAAAGTTAAAGTAGAAAGCAATCCCGTAATAGCTGCGCTAATAATTAACGCTTTTATCTTAACCATATTTCTACATCCTTTTTGCAAACAAGCACACTTATATAATAATGGGACACACAAAACTTACCTTACCACCGGAAATTCCGATATTCTCAATGTTGTACAGCCATAAGGTATCAATTCAATATTTTCCTCAGGAGCATCAATTTTCTCGGGATGCCAATACTTCGTATATTGGAGCGGCCCGTGGTCGCCGCCGTATTGTTTCCAGCTTTCCATGCGTTTGGCTTTAGCAAAAATATATACAGGAGCATTTTCAAGATTCCACGGATTATCGGATACGATTTCATCTGCTTTTAATATGAATTTCTCAATGGGATTATCAATATAAGGACGCAAAAGTCCATAATTCCAGGGAGTTGTGGCATGAACTTCGTATGTTGGGCGAAGATCATCATCATTAATTTGCTTCCAGTCTTCACCGATTTTCAGAGCAAAAACCAGTGTCCCCCATTCGATGCTGGCAGCGCGTTCATGCCAATGGCTGATGCTGATCTTCATGGGAAGATGCAACTCTACAACATCATTCTTTTTCCATTCCCGATTTACTTTTACAATTGTAGCAGAATCGGGCTGGCTAAAGACTTCATCGTTTATTTTAACAGTCGCCCCGATTGACCATGCCGGAATTCTCAGATGAAGCGGAAATACAGCATTATCCCCATCATAAGTAAATATGATTTTTTCGCCAAAAGGATAATTTGTCTTTTCATGAAATTTTACAACTGTACCGTTATCAAGTTTGGTTGAGAGTTTTGAAGAAGAGTAGATCAAAGCAGCTACACCACCGTCATTGGTTTTATACCAGAGATTGCGGACAAACTTGGGCCAGCCCTGATGCAGGTTCGCAGTACAACAACCATATCCCGTTTCAAAACCGAAACTATTCTCGACATATCCTTTATGCTGGGTTGTATAGTTGTGCCAGTTATTGCTGATCTCAATCTGGTTTGGTGCTTGATAATACTGGCGTGCGTTAAAATTATCCGTGCATTGAGTCGGTAAGGCGTTGTATGTTACTCTTTCTAGAATATCTGCATAATAAACATCACCGGTTATTTGTATTACGGTTTCAAGACTGAACATATATTCAACAACAGCACACAATTCGGTTCCATGAGTTGGATTTGTACCGTGCAGTAACTCATCGCCTGAAAACATACCGGAGGGTTGTCCGTGATGTTTTTTCAGGGTTTCTATACCATGTTTGACCGCATCTATATAACGCTTATCCTGCGAAGATTGATACCAGATTGCCGGCTGTTTTATCCCCATACCTGTATTTACAACGTGCCAATCTTCGGGGTAAGGACTTTCAAGGCGTTCTGTCCAATCTCTCGTTTGGCTGAAAATTACTTCCCCGAGTTCAAGCAACCATTTTTCATCGGTCATTCGATACAGCCAATAGATATTTGCAAGATTCTCACCGCCACGGGTTTTTGACCAATGCGACCACTCATCCAGTTGCTTTTCCTCAATATTGGCTCGCTGATATTCGAAATACTTTAACATAAAATCAATCACACGCTGATCGGCAGTTGCATCATAGTAACTCTCAAGAACTTTTAACGCCACCATCCGGGGCCACCAGTCTTGCTTCATTTTTTCCACATAAGCCAGATAGCCCTCATTTTCCCCGAAAACCCGGGTTGTGTCCTCTACTTGCCCGAAAAAACCGTCATCACGCTGACTTTTCAATATCCATTCAATGTATTTTTGACTCTTGTCGATCAGATTTTTATCATTAAGGATATAGGCCAGAGGAACCAGGCCGTCCAACCAGTAAACCGGCCGTTCCCAGGCCGGACCGCTTCCGCCAATCCATCCGCAATTCGGTCCAACGTCTTCCCACAGTTCGTCCAAATGACCCGTCATGCCGTCGCGCATGGCTTCCAACGTCTGCAACACCCAGCCTTCCGGTTGAATATCGCCAATCGGTAATAATATATAGGGCAATTCAATCAAATTTTGTTTATCAACATTCTTTTTATTAATTGAACAAGCGCTGTTAGCCATTATTAAAAATATCATTGCTAACGACAATTCAATTATGGCAATTTTTTTAGTGTTAATATGTCCTATATTCATAATATCCTCCATTTGAATCATTTAAAATTAAACATTAAAACCTATACCTTCGTTGAATTCATTTCTACAAACAATATGTGCTTATTGAATTCCTTACCTTATCTGATTACAATACATTTTTTAGTTTCGCAGAATTTACCGGAAATGATGCTATAAAAATATATCCCGGAACTGACATCGCTTTGTGAGGTATTCCATTCGACGGAATGATAACCTGATTCCTGAATAAGCTCATCCACAAGTGTTTTCACAAGATGGCCTTTGAGATTATAAATTTTTACCGAAACCTGACTGGATTCGGGCAAGTAATAGATGATGTTCGTTACCGGATTGAACGGATTCGGATAATTCTGATAAAGGTTGAGTTTCGCAATTTTTGGGCCCGAATGGGTTCGGGGCTCAATAGCCGTTGAATTATTATGTTCACAAGTAAATTTTACTTCTCTTATTTCACCTTCTGTTAATGCCGGTTGCCCCTGATACCAGATATACATTAGCGCAAAATTATCTTTGACGACAGAGCTAATTGCGTCGGTGTTTATAATCTCAACGTTTTCCGCTCTAAACGGCAAAATTATCGCCGGATGGCGCTCGCCCCATTTGCCGGTATAACCGGGTTGACCTTCTCTATTCATCGTAATCCTGAAAGTCACGGTATCCTTTTCATCTCCCTCGACAATAGTAAGCTCACTTCTGAAAAGCGGTTGTCTGAAAACGCCCTCATTGGACATTTTCACTTGCATTCCGGGATCTCCGTATAAAGCCGAACCGTTCAGATCATCCGGATTTGTTCCTGGAGTACCGTTTAATATATCGAACCGGAGTGCAATATTTGCTAAAAAATATGCTTCCGCCCAGGTATAATTTCTAGCAACTTTGTAGAAATATGCTTTAGTCCCGCCGTGTTGATGAGAATCTGACCCTTCGGCAATCACGTATCCTGTATATTGATACGCTCCGCCGGAATGAATCCATGACGGCGCCATACAATCTGCATTTTCAATTTTACCGATATAACAATTGCCCAAGCCGAAATAAACCTTCGGGTAATCGGAATGTATATAAATATTATCTCCGCTGGCTGGATCTCCATAGACCTTTCCATCAATTGAGCGAAAGAACCCTTCCGGTTCAACGGTCGGATAATGCATTTGCCAGCAATTGATATTTCCATGACCGCTTGTATAAAAAATATCTACCTGATCATATTTAAAATAATCTATTCCCTCGTTAATCATGGTAACCAGCCATTCGGTTCTATCCGTCGGTCCATCAGTTTTTGTAATTACACCAACAGAATCCGCATGCTTCAAATAATACAGACCGGAAGTGGTTTCGCTCGTTCCGATCCCTTGCGTGTAATAGTCCAGGTCGCAGCCGGCTGTCCCGCCAAGAACGGTTTTGATTTCCATACCTCTCGGACCGGTCACAAGTCTTAACGCATCTTCAGAATTATATCCCGTAATAATTCCCCAGATAGCATCGGAGTAAACATCATCGTCTATGGATCGAATAAACGGCCAGACTTTGTTCTCGACAAAATCAGGAGACGCCGTCGAAAGTTCGCAGATAAAACCGATATGAAAAGGATGGTATTGAGCCATATCGTTTTGAATTTCATCTAACGTACTGTCCCATATAAAAACTCTTCCCGCATATCGTAACTGAGCCGCATCTGCCACAGCCTTCCAGCCTGGTATATTATAAGTAGATTGTTTGATTACGACTGCATAAGTCAGCTCCGGCGCGTCCTGGTTATATACGGTAAAAACAGCATCGGAAATATCTTCACTCCAATTGTCATTGACATCGAATATTTTTACTTTAACGAGACATTGATCTGACGGTGCGTCGGGAATTCCAAAAGAGTAACTATGCGGATTTCCCGTATGATTCCCAATTAATATCCAGTCGGCTCCATTATTTATAGAATAATAAATGCTGTCACCCGCTACCTCGATATTATCGTCTGCCATCCATGTAATTGTGTGCAAAACTGAAGTTCTCCAATTTTCTCCGCCATTCGGTTTGATTATTTGAACTATTGGCGGAGCATCGTCGGATAAAATAGTAAATACTGAATCGGATATGTCGTATGCATTGTTATTTCCGCTATCATAGACAGACACTTTTATCAGACATTGATCGGATGAAATGTCCGGTATTTGCCATGAAAATTTTTGACAATTCCCGGAATGAGAGGCGATTAAAACCCAGGTCGCACCATTGTCAATGGAATAGAACACGGTATCGGCTCTGATATACGATTCATCGCTTGCCGTCCAACTAATTTCCTGAGTCTCCCCCTGCATCCATATTTCTGCGCCGTTCGGTTCGTCTAAAGTGACAACCGGCGGAATAGTATCGGTATCTGTGGGAGAAAACCTGATATTATCAAAGTAAATATCAACCACATGATCACTCTTTCCATTACTGTTATGTCCGGCAAAATAGATAGTGACCCGGCGGCCTGCCCATGCCTTGATATTAACTTCGCAAAATGCCCAGGGATAATCCTGCCCGTTTCCACCGCCACTGCCCGAATGATAGAGCCGGGTATATTTGTTGGCAGAATCGGCATCCGCGATCCAGACATATCCGCCATCGTGGTATGCGTCACCAGTCACTTCCATATAAAAGTTCATAAATTCGGCGGTTTCTGACAAGGTTATCGGTAATCCAACCATCTGCCACTGATTATTTGGAGTCGGTTGCCCTGAAGCGCTACTACCATAAATATGAATAACAGCGCAACAACTGCCATATTTAACTGGGTTAATATAAGCTGTATGCGGACCTGAAACCATCCAGCCGCTAAAGTCGCCGGTCTCAAAATCACCGTTAAAACCTTGCTGTGCATAAATCGGAGTTAAAGATATTTGTAAAGCACATGTCATTATGCCCAGTTTTTTTTTAAACATCTTATGATTCACCATCAATCCTCAACTTTCCTTTATTATCGAGAGTTAGGGGTACCTGCCTTAGTTTCGATAAACATCAATTAATAGTTTGGCTATAATCGAATCCCAGATATAGTTGGAAGGGCTTTCCTGCATCGGGTAATCCGGGCTATAGGATTCCCAGAAACGATGATTCTTTTCCAACTGCGTGCTGACCGCCAGCATCATTTTATCGGCCAGTTGTCTTGCCGGTTTATCGTAGCCGTAGTTTTTCAGACCATCAAAAACCATATAATCCCAGAGCAACCAGATCGGCCCGTTCCAGCGGCAACAACCATCTACAAAAGCAGTATAATTGGGATCGTCAGCCGCTAAAGTGGGAACTCCGTATTTACGCCAGAATGAATCCGGATTTTTTAAATGCTTAACCAATTCTTTAGCCTGTTCTTTGGTCGCCACATGCGCCCACATTGGTAAAAATCCGATAATCTCTTTCCGCTTCAGGCTTTCGCCTTCAAATTCAAATGAGTTGTCTGACGTTGCCACATGATAATAAAACTTATCCTGCTCATCCCACATATATTTGTTAATCAACTTAGCCAGTTTATCAAATTTCTTTGTCCATTCTTCCATGCCCTTTTTATTTCCCAGTTCTTTTGCCATCAAGTTGAGATAATAGATTTCATTGGCGACCTGGCAACTTAGATCAAGCGCTTCGAGTTCGTCGGAAATGTCACGACCCTCGTCTTCGCCTTCGGAAAAGAGCTGAAACACAGCATTCCAGCCGTCGCGCACATTTTCGATGATACCGTAGGGACCCCACTCATACAAACCATCCCGATCAACATCTCTCTCCCTTTCAAGATAGTGGACAAACTTCTCTCCAGCCTTATAGCTGTCTTTCAGAAATTGTCTGTCTTTGCTAACCTGATACACTTCCCAATTTGTCCATGAGAAAAAAGGCGCCGAAGTCGTGGCTTTGCCGTCATGCGGATACACCTGCGGGCCGCGCGGCCCGTGGCGATAACCAATCAGACCATCATCATATTGTTGCTCAATATAAATTTGTTGTGATTGCTGGGCGGATTTGGCATCGAGGTAAACATAGGACAACATAGCAAGCGACTCATGCATAACCTGATGACCGTGCCCCCAGCCCCAGATCGGATTACGGGAAAAATTATAGTAATTATATTCCGTCATGCCCCGGGGCGGCATCATGCACTGCCTAACCAAGTTTAAGGCTCCAATGTAAACCATTTTTTCTTTGGCTGTTTTGAATTTAATTTTCGGAACCGATTTGAATAAAGCGACATTTTCATCAACATATTTTTGGAGATCGGCATTCAAAGC
>JAHJGX010000013.1 GCA_018824205.1 bacterium | reverse complement strand
GTAAGCCGCCATATCCACATGGCCGTGACCGCTCAAACCGCAGAGAATCGTCTTCGCTTCGCCGGTCTCTTTGCATTTCAGGGCTTCATCGATCGTCACCCGGACGGCGTGATCGGTTTCCGGCGCACAGATGATACCTTCATTGCGCGCAAACAGCAAGCCAGCTTCGAATGTCCCCAGCTGATGCACCGACGTTGCTTCCACCAGGCCCAGCTTATGCAGATGGGTAACAATTGGCGCCATGCCGTGATAGCGCAGTCCGCCGGCATGTACCGGCGGCGGCATGAATTCGTGGCCCAGCGTAAACATTTTCAGTAGCGGCGTCATTCCGGCTTCATCGCCAAAATCATAGGCGTACAGCCCTTTGGTCAATGTCGGACAGCTGGCTGGCTCAACGTTCACAATCCGCAGATCGGGATGTGTACCGTCAATTTTATCCTTCAGAAAGGGCAGGTACAATCCGGCGGCATTGGAACCGCCACCGACACAACCAACAATGATATCGGGATAGTCGTCAATGCTCTCCATGAGAATTTTGGCCTCCTGGCCGATAATGGTCTGATGTAAGAGCACATGGTTCAGGACGCTGCCCAGGGAATAATGTGTATCATCCCGGGAAACCGCCTCTTCCACAGCCTCGCTGATCGCCAGGCCGAGACTACCGGGACAATCGGGATCTTCTGCCAGCATCTTGCGGCCGATGGCTGTTTCGGTGCTGGGACTGGGAATACAGGTACCGCCCCAGGTTTCCATCATTATTTTGCGATAGGGTTTCTGATAGAAACTGCATTTCACCATATAAACTTTGATCTCAAGTCCAAACAGCGCCCCGGCAAAAGACAACGCGCTGCCCCACTGACCGGCGCCGGTTTCGGTGGTAATGCGTTTGATGCCTTCCTCTTTGTTGTAATAGGCCTGGGCGACGGCGGTATTGGGTTTGTGACTCCCCGGCGGACTGCTGCCTTCGTACTTGTAATAGATTCTGGCCGGTGTGTCAAGGGCTTTTTCCAGGCGGTGGGCCCGGTAAAGCGTAGTCGGTCTCCAGAGTTTAAAAATGTCCTGCAGCTCTTCGGGAATCTCGATGTAACGCTCCTGACTCATCTCCTGTTTGATCAGCTCCATGGGAAAGAGCGGAGCCAGGTCTTCCGGACCAAGCGGCTGATGCGTACCCGGATGCAGGGGCGGCGGCAGGGGTTCCGGCAAATCCGCCTGAATGTTGTACCAGCTGGTCGGCATCTGTTTTTCATCTAAAATGTACTTTGTCTGTTTCATCATAATCTCCTTTTGTTTGTTTTATAGGTTTCACGTTCATTCGTCTTTATTATGAATTCCGAAACATTCATCTGTCATTCCGAATCCCGATCAACCGGGATGAAGGAATCTGCCAAGACAACCCGCTAAACCGAATAACCTTGCATTCCTGTGCCTGGAATAAGGGATTCTTTCGCTCTCTCCGCTCGCTCAGAATGACTGATAGTCTCATTGTGTACCTGTCTGCTTCAAAATTCATGCTGTCATAAAACAAAAATCGCGGGCCTTTTCAGGTCCGCGATCGATATTTCTATGGTATTCTAACTTAGTATTGATGCCCGATCAGCAAGCCTGAAAAGAAATATCCCCGACGCCACCACCAGTTCTGATTCCTATTAATGTTCAGGTTCACTTTCATCGCTGTCAAATATAAACCGCCGATTCTTAAATGCCAAGATTTTTTTCAAACGTAATTCGTGTGTCGTTAACAGATGGGAGAACGGAAGCCGGAAACGTATATGAAAATTAGAAATTCGGGTGACCATACATCTCGAATCCCAGCTCTTGGTTTTTGTGTCTTTCCGAAATGGGACAGTTGTAACTTCTTGAATCCCGATTCCTGGTTTCTGACTCTTGTTTCTGGCGTCTGTAGAAGTAATGACGAAAAAACCAAACGACATCCGGAAACATGCCTGCCCATCAACCGTCACTTCGTCCGCCATCCCCCTCGAACGATGAACTATGAGCAATCAGCCATGAGCCAAATTTAAAATTTCAAGTTTCAAATATCCAACTTCAAACAAACCTCAATCACCGATATCCTAATCTTTTTCTTCCGGTATGGACAAACAACCGGATCTGATAGCAGAAACACTACTCCATCACCCCATTACTCCATTACTCCATTTCCATCAACCAAATTTCCACCTTCAAATTTCAAATGTCTAATTTCTAATTTCTAATTTCTAATTTCTAATATCAAATTTCCAACATTTCTCTTGCTATTTCCCCTCACTTTTATTTACTTCTTTCTGTATTAAAAAATAAATCATTTAATTGCATGACGTGCGAATTACATTAATAGGATATTTACGAATAAAGGAGGAAAGATGAGAAAGCACATTACATTGATCTTAACTTTCATATTCCTGTTATCTAATGCTGGAATGGCACAAACAACATTATCACCCGGAGATTTAGTGGTGGTGACAGTAAATGCCGACGGTAATAAAAATTTTGATTTTGTACCTTTAGTTGATCTTGAAATTGGTACAGTAATCTACTTTACTGATAATGCTTGGGTTACAGCAAATAGTGCATTAAATACTAATGAAGGCACAATTAAATATATAGCAAGTGGAAGCGTTTCAAAAGGTACAGTAGTATTTTTTAGTGGTTCTGTTGGTGGAGAATGGACTAGTGAAAGTGGAAGTTTTAATCCGGCAACTGCCGGAGATAATATTCTTGTCTACCAAGGCACTGCATCTTCTCCAACTTTTATTTACGGAATTGGTTGGGCAAAGACAAGCAGCTGGAGTTATACTGGAACAAATGATTCGGACATTCCTCTAACCTTAAGTGAAGTTTCATGCACAATAGTCAATCTCGGAACTGCAGAAAATTATCAGTATAATACCATAAATAGCACTTCTGGAACTAATGCAGAGATTCTTGCGCTTCTGACCAGTGTTTCAAACTACAATTCTAACGATACTTCTGCTTATTCGGCGCTATCGGCAACTTTCACGGTAAGCGGTTCCGGCTACCCCATAAAGGGGCCAACAAATTCCGGAGACTTAGTTATAACAGAAATAAATGATCCTACAGATTCAGATTTTTCCTATATTGAAATTTACAACGCTTCTTCTGATTACATGAATATTTACGAGTGTTCCGCCATACAGTACGGCGCTTCAAATACAAGCACTTTTTCCTCAAGTGAAAGCAATTTAACAATAACAAAACGCAATGGTACAAACATTAAATTGGATGGAGGAATATTAATTGCGCCAAAGAATTTTCTCTTGTTGATTCGTGGTGACAATACGACTGTTTCAGTATCTAATTTCGAAAGCTCTTCATACTATAATCGTACATTAAATGACAATGTTCTCTTCGCCTGGGAGGGCTCTGCAGCTGCCGGTGTTCCACAAATAAATGGTGGTGAGACTTTTAAAATTACAAACAACGATGGAACAACCATTGACAAAACCTCTGTGAACATTGGCGATGCTTATAGTGAAATTAAGGTTAGCGGTTCTCTTGAAACTTTTTCTCAGGGAAAACGCTACGAAAGAATTAGTGTTTCTTCTTATGATTGGGTCAAACATGATGGCGATTATGCCAGCGCCACGCCCGGTTCTATCAGCAGCGACAATCAAAATGACTCCTCTCTCCCCGTCGAACTCCAGGACTTCAACGCCGTTCCCGGCAACAGCAAGGTCACGCTTTGCTGGAGCACCGGGAGCGAGACCGAGAACCTGGGTTTCAATCTCTATCGCAGCGTTAATAAAAATGGTGAATTTTTAATGTTGAATGCTGAATTGATCCCGGGTCACGGCAGCACATCGGAGATGCATGAGTATTTCTGGGTGGACAAGAACGTTGTCAATGGCGTCAGCTACTACTACAAGATCGAGGATGTGGATTACGCCGGAGTAGCCAAACTGCATGACATTGTTGTTACAGCAACTCCGACGGGAAAAGAAGAAAGTACGCTTGTCAAAGGTTTCCGTCTGCAGCCCTGCTTTCCCAATCCTTTTAATCCGGAAACCACCCTGCGTTTCGAACTCGGTAAAGCCGCCGACGTCAGCGTTCAGGTTTACGACCTGCTGGGCAACCTCGTCAATACCTTGACGAATTCCGCGTACCAGCCCGGTGAATACAGCCTCAGCTGGAACGGCCGGGATGCCCATGATCGCCTGAGCGCGACGGGTATCTACTTCCTGTGTATCAGCAGCGGCACCGGTTTCAGCAGCACCCAGAAGGTCATTTTCCTGCGCTAGAGCTGCTGATTATAAAGGGATATTAATTAAAAAAGCCTCCGGAATTTACCGGAGGCTTTTTTAATCTCGCAAAGAGCGCAAAGGGTTTTTGCCGCAGAGACACGGAGATTTTTTCTTTTTTAAACTTCCGGGACAGGGCTTCGGGTGCTTTTATTGCAGCGGCACGGTCCCGAGCGGTAGGGATGCTTCTACAAAGAATCCCCCACAAAACATCAAGCAATTTATCGTCCGTACCGGGATACAATACTCCATTACTTAAATCTCCGACTCAACAGATTCTCTCACTCTCTACGTTCATTCAGAATGACAGATAAGGTTATAAACACGACCCCGATTTACCCTTAAAAGGTATGACACCTCCACAAGGTTTGCCGTAATTGTGACAAAAATCGTTTTATCCAATCTAAAATCATTGTATACTTGACGATTGAACTGAACGATTACGCAAAGGGGCACATGTTTACGAAAATTCTGAAATCTCACAGACCGATATATCAATACGCACTGTTTTTAGTCCTTTTTTCTATTGGGATTAATGCCCAGGCACCGACCGGGTATTATGATCCCGCTGCCGGAAAAGCCGGCGCCGAACTCAAAACCGCACTATACAATATAATCAAAGGGCATACGTCGTATCCTTACACACATACCGAGACGGATGTCTGGGCTATTTTAAAAGAAACCGATCGCGACACCAGTAATTCTGAAAATGTTATTCTTCTTTATACGGGCCGTTCAGTAAACGCAGCACAAGAATATAACAGCGGCAACGGCTGGACCCGTGAACATGTCTGGGCAAAAATCCACGGGGATTTTGATGAAAAACCTCCCGCTTATACTGATGCACATCATCTACGCCCTGCAGACAACTCAACTAATTCCGATCGTAATAGTCGTTGGTTTGATTATTGTAGTATTCCTCATTATGATGATGGAATCGCAACCGGTAATTATTTCTCAACTACTAGTTGGACTTGGGAGCCACGCGATGTGGTTAAGGGCGACATCGCTCGTATGATTTTTTATATGGCTACTCGTTATGAAGGTGAAAACGGGGAGCCTGACCTGGAAGTCATTGATTATCTGCCTTCTGATAATAACACAAAGGAGCCTGTTCATGCCAAATTGAGTGCACTGTTGGAATGGCATGAGCAGGACCCGGTGAGCGACTGGGAGCGCAACCGGAATGACATTATCTATACTAAATATCAGCACAACCGTAATCCTTTTATAGACCGTCCGGAGTTCGTTGCCTGGATCTGGAGCGATACTACCGGACCGGGTGAGATCGCCAATCTCTTTTTCTCTGAATACATCGAAGGCGGCAGCTACAACAAAGCGCTGGAAATTTATAACGGTTCCAGTCGTTCGGTAAACCTGACAAACTATGCCATTTTAGCCAATTATAACAATAATCCCTGGTACGCAAGCCACTACAGCTTTCCCGCCGGCACGGTCCTGGAGCCCGGCGGTGTCTGGGTCGTTATGCACGACAGCACCGATGAAAATTATCATAGTGTCGCCGATGAATTGACAACGGCAGCGGTGGTCAACTACAACGGCAACGACGTTCGGGCGCTGGCGTACATCGCCGAAGCGGAGACTACTTTTCTCGACGTCATTGGCCTTTACAACGATTCCGTTTCAGTCAATAGCTGGACAGTGGCGGGAATTGCGGGCGGCACCGTCGATCATACACTGGTACGCAAATCTTCGATTAGGCAGGGCAATCCTGATTGGCTCAGCAGCGCCGGCAGCAATGCCGATGATTCCGAATGGATTGTCTATGAAAAGGATACCTTCGATAATCTCGGTACACATGTCGTTGATCCCGTCAGCGCCATCGGGCTCTGCAACGCACCGGAAACGGCCGGGGACTACCGCCTGCATCCCTGTTATCCCAACCCCTTCAATCCGGCAACGACCATTCGCTATGATCTTCATAAAGCCACCATTGTCACCCTGCACGTCTACGATCTGCGCGGAACAGTGGTCAACACGCTCGTCCATGAAAAACAACAAGCCGGAAATTACAGCGTCATCTGGGACGGTAAAGACACCCGTCAGCGCAGCGTTTCCGGCGGCGTCTATCTCTACCGCATGCAAACCGATGACGGGTTTATCCGCGCCGGTAAAATGATATTACTGAAGTAAATGGGGCAAGCATGACTGTATTGGAAAAATTAAAATCTACCGGTCTGCTGTTTGACGGCGCCATGGGATCCATGCTGATGTCCAGGGGAATGCCGGCGGGTATGGCCTCGGAAATGATGAACATTCAAAAACCCGACGTTGTTCTTGATATTCACAAGGCCTATCTCACGGCCGGTTCCGATGTGATCACGACCAACACCTTTGGCGGCTCGCCCATCAAAATGAAATCCGCCGGAATTGAGCATCTGACCGAAGAGGCCAATAAAATGGCCGTACGCATCGCCCGGCAGGCTTGCTCTGCCGGACAATTTGTGGCCGGAGATATCGGTCCAATGGGCAACATGCTGGAACCACTGGGACTCATAAGTGAAAATGTGGCAATAGAAAGCTTTGCTCAACAGGCTAAAATTCTGGCTGATGGCGGCGTGGACCTGTTTATCGTGGAAACCATGTTTGATATCAATGAATCCCTGGCGGCCATCCGGGGTATCCGCTCCGTATCCGATCTGCCGATTTTTGCGACCCTGACCTTCGCAAAAGGCCCGCTGGGTTTCGCCACGATCATGGGCAACCAGGTGGCGGAAAGCATGCATATTCTCGCCGGTTCCGGTGCATCGGCTGTGGGCGCCAACTGTTCCATCGGCAGCGACCTGATGATCGAACTGGCCACTGAAATCCGAAACAGCGTCGTTATTCCGGTCATTATCCAGTCCAATGCCGGTCTGCCGGAAAGCATCGACGGCCAGCTGGTGTATCCGGAAACACCGGAAATATTCGCGGCAAATATCAGTCAAATTAAAGCGCTGGGCGTTGAAATCCTGGGCGGTTGCTGCGGCACGACGCCGGAATATATTCAGGCAATTCGCAAATCCATCGCCTGATCGGTACCATACCCCGTATTAACAATGCCTAAAAGAGCCAAAAGAATCACTTGTTCCGGTTCAGGCGATTCTGGCTGCCGGATACCGGATAAGAAACAAGCAATTTTCAAGTAACAAGCATCAAGTATCTGATTTGAAAAATGTTTTTTTACACCGTAAGCAAGCTTTTACAAAAAAGTGACTGCTTGGTCTGGGATTATCGCATAAAGCATTTGAAATATCCTCCTGGTTTCCTTAGTTTATTTCAGCTGTGAAAACAATTAAAAACCATAAAAAATCTCCGAAGGTTTATATGAAAAAAATATTCCTCCTGTTGCTGTGTTCCATGCTGGGATTAAACGCCCAGAAACTGCCCGGACCAACGGAAATATTCCGGCAGCCGGCATTTTACGGGAACGCCCCCCGCTCGATCGCCTGGTCTCCCGGTGATTCGACCGTGGCCTTTGTCTGGAACAAAGCGGGTTATCCCGATGGCGATATCTGGCTCGCCAAAGTCCCTTCCGGCAAACTGCGGCAGCTGACGCACTTCAACGATGATTTCCCCGGTCAGCGCATCGACGAACTTCAGTGGTTTCCCGATCAGCAGCGTCTGCTTTTCATCTGGAAAGGCGATATCTATACCATCCGGCCGGAATCCCAGCAGGAAGCCGTCGCGCTTACCGTGACCCCAACCTGTGAACTGGTCCCCCGGATTTCCCCAAACGGCCGGTATGTCTCTTTCGTCCGCGATAACACCCTGCGTCTGATCGATATTAAGGAGAGCCGGGAAATTCAACTATCGGAAATAATGGACGCTAACTGGAACGCGATCAGTCGATACTGCCAGGATAACCGTTACACGCCCTATCTCTGGACTCCCGACGAAACCGCTTTGATCATTCCTGCCTACCATGACCATTTTGCGGAAAAACTGTACTATTTCGATCTGGTCAACCAGGAAACCCGCATCATTACGATTGCCAATGATAAACGGCTGCTCATCCGGGACATCATCTGGATTGCCGGCAAGAACCGGCTGGCAATCGATTACCTGAGTGAAACCCTGCAGACCCGGACCATCGTCTTAATCGATCCGGAAATTCAACGAATTGACACCGTTTACAGCCGCAGTACGGATTTATGGTGCAGCAATTTCGGCGGCAAGCTTTACTGGCTGGAATCCGGGCAAAAACTGCTCTTTGGCGACATTCAGAACGGCTACCAGCATATTTTCGCCACCGGACTGGACCGTAAAACCCCGATATCCATCACCCGGGGCAAATGGAATGTTTTTGATTATATCGTCAATCCGGTCAACGACCAGTTGTACTTCTCGGCCAATAAAGACGACCGTTATGAAAAACATATCTATACCATTGATAAAAAATCCGACAAAGTACTGAATCTTTCTTATCTGCATGGCAGCCACGACTTTGTGCTGTCGGCCACCGGAAACTACATTGTTGATATTTTTTCCACCCCATCCACTCCGCCTGAACTTTTTCTCACCCGCACCTTTCCTGTCAGCAAGTCGCGTTCGTTTCTGGTACCGGACGCCCGCATTCCCAATGCCGCTCATCTGAATGCGGCCCTGGATATAAAAATGATCGATCCGGTTGGCGGTAAAGAGATTTACTACAAACTCTGGTATCCCGCCGGTCAGCTCAGCTCGGAAAAATTCCCTCTGATCATTTTCCTGAATAACTCAGCGGGACCGGTCGGCGGTCTGCATGAATGGAAAATGTCCAACCTGATCAGTCAGTGGCTCAGCAGCAAGGGCTATGTGGTCGCAGACATTGACTTTCCCGGCCTTGAGCAAATTCCCAATATGAATGCGTCCGCAGATTCCACCGCTCCCTGGAAGCGCCAGCTGCAGCTTATCAATACGGTGATTGACGAATTGGCGAAAAATGAGTTTATCGATATGACCCGGATCGGCATTACGGGATTCGGATACAATGGCTATCTCAGTATTATGGCGCTGCTGACCGAACCCGACCGCTTCAGTACCTGTGTCGGTATCCCGCTGGAAAACCGCTGGGAACCGGGCTGCAGTTTGGTTGATGGAATTATTTATGAGCAAATCAGTGGGCGGCAATTAAGCCCGGATCTGGCGTCACCGGAAACCGTTGGCCAGCTGCATGGCAAACTGCTGATCATTCACAGTGAAAATACCTCCCTGCTGCCGCTGATTGACAGTCAGAAACTGATTCGCCAGATGGTCGATCACCAGAAACGCATCGACTTCATTCACTATCCCTGGGAAAAGACAGTCATTGAATCTGACCAGACCTATGTGGATTTGTTGTATAAACTTCTGGAGTATTTTGACCGGTTTCTGTAAACCGTTCCAGAGGTCACGTAGGACTCCTTCGGAGAATCTTCGATAAAACCTCAGTTGGGCAGGTTGCTCTTGTGGGGCGGCTGAAAACCGAAGGGTGGCTCAGAGCCTGTTTCCGGCAACTTTATTTCACCAAATTTATCTTCAAATTTCTTGATGTTGTCCTGCAGCGTATAAAGCAGGGTCTTCGCATGGATCGGGGTCATGATTATCCGGCTCTGGACAACGGCCTTCGGGGTACCGGGCATGATCCGGGCAAAATCTATGACAAATTCTGCACCGGAATGGGATATTACCGTGAAATTGCTGTAATTTCCTTCGGCTTTGTTTTCCGGCAGTTCAATTTTCAGCTGGTTGATTGGTTTTTTGGGATCCATAAATGCCACCTGCTTTTTTTGCGACATCCGTCGCTTTAAAAATTAATCGTTGTCCGAATCGATATCCAGATCGTCGTCGGCTTCATCCTCTTCCAGAGCTTCATCATCGAAGATATTCCAGGCTTCGTCCTCAATATCAACGGCATCCTTCATGCCTTCTTTGAGTTCGATATCGTCCTCAAACTCGTCCCAGACCTCTTTCCGTTTTTCGAATTTGGAGGGATCAATGTCCGGCTCATCATAATCTTCATGCTCATCCTTCAGAATCTCGTCGCCATAGAGACTCATATCAAAAAAGTCAATATCGTCGACCACTTCATTATAGACCAGCAGCTCGAGGAAATCGATGTACTTTGGATCACGCAGCTTTGTTTTGCAACTTTTGCAGAATAGGGCTTCCCGCAGATCAGCCTCGCTTAAGGCAACACCACACTCGGGACATGCTAAATCTTCCATTAGGACTCCTGTTAATTAGCGGCGGTAAATATAAACCGATAGAGTGCAAGCGTCAAGTAAAATTTTAGCAAAAATAATCCCCGACGAATTATCAAATCCACTGTCTTTCAGTATAATCCGGAATCCCGGATCAGGCTGAGCATATAAAGATAGGAAGATTCGATCGGATCTGCCCCTTTTTTTGAAATCTGAATATTGAAAAAATGTTCCGAGTTCTCCGATAGAAAACCGATCCGCCGGACAGCCCGGCTCTTCAGTACCGCCGCGGCGGTATAAGGGTGAAATTCAGCGTTCAAATCCAGCGCCACGGCAACCCGGCACTGCTGCAACTGTTGATTAACGGTTTCACTCAGCAGGGGTTGCTTCTGCAAATCTTCCGGAATCGTCAGACCGATGATCTGCGACGTGCTGATATCCTCCAGGAGCCCCCGGTTTGTTTCAGCGATCAGGCCGCAGGTTTTGACGCCCCCGGCTTTCAGGATTGGCGCAAACACCCGGTAGGCAATATTCTGGTGCTGTTCATTAAATGGAAATGCAATCAGGATGGTGTCGGCGTCATCCGCTGCAGAGACGGCCTCAGCGGAGCGTTTGCAGTCGCGCAGAATTTTTTTCAGAACACGGTTTGAAACAGTCATAGACAAATGAATTATCCTATCCTTTTTCCGTATCTTTCGGCGTCAGGAATTTATTATACAAAAACAGGCCCACAATTGTAAAAACCCCGATCATGGAAAAAATCAGCCAGAGTGTCCGCGGCTGATGCAGATTGTCCACGAAATGAACATAGAGTTTGGCGCCGACGATGGCGCCCACGGAAGAGCCAATCACGCCATAGAGGAAAATATATCCCATAAATGTCGCCAGCCGTTCTTTCGGGGCCGTCTGACCGATATAGCTGATAAATTTCGGATGGGCCGTCATTTCACCGATGGAGAAAATCACGATGCCCACTATAAATACCCAGATACTGGTATTAATGGCCAGAATTGCCATGCCCAGAGTGCCCAGGCCAATGGCCACCATCATCGTCGGCAGGGCTTTGGTGTTTTTAACAATTATGGATATGAAAATCTGCAGAATGATAATCGTCAACGCATTAATTACAGTCACATGCTCAACATCGAAATGCCACTCATAACCAATCCCCAGAAACGCCAGAAACCGGTTCACCGCGCTGTCCAGGCTGGCCGCATCGACGTAATCATTGACGTACCAGAGCACCGAGTCAAACATCTGGAAGTAGAGCACCCAGAAACCGGAATAGATACATATCAGTAGTAAAAATTTAAAATAATCGACAAACTTTGCCGGTTCATCGGCGTCAATCTTGAACAGGGAGAAAACCGTCAGAAAGATCACCGACGTAACAATCCGGGCAAAAAGTGTCAAGCCCGGCAACAGCCACAGGATCAGTCCGCCGACTACCAGCAGCATCAGGGCTGCCCGGGTCGTGCTGCAGGCCTTGAACAGACCGCAACGGGCCTTGACGTTCATAATGAAAAAACAACTCAGCACCAGCAACGTGATATAGAGCAGAAAAAAGGAGCCATGCGCAAAAAACAAGTACGTCGCCAGCAGCGCGATCGCCGCCGTAATGCCGTAAACCAGCCGGGCATTTTGAAGCGCTGTCCGGGCTTTCATGAACAGCAATACCAGCGGGCTGTAAATAATCTCGAAAGCATTGGCAATCGTCTGCAGCACATCTGTCTGATCTTCTTTTTTCTTTACGTGCATGGGCGGTTCTTTATAGAGAAAAATCGTCGGTATCAGCATAATGCCCGTCCCAATCGCCGAAGCGATGATCACCCAGCGCCAGCTGGGATCGGCGGATTTCAGAAAGGGCACCAGGAACATGGGAAACAGGAAAGCGCCCAGGTTTATACTCCAGTAAAAAATCCCGAAACCCAGCGTGGAATTCGACTTATCAGTCACCCGGGCAATGGTCCCGGAAATAACCGGCTTAAATGTTCCCGCTCCCAGCGCCATGATGCAGAGCGCCAGAAATACCGTGGCATAACTGGTCATCTGGCTGGTAACCAGGTACCCAATGCCCAGCAGTGTAAAGGCGACAGTCAGCGTCCGGCGATACCCGAAACGGTCCGCCAGCGCCCCGGATATAATGGGTAGAAAATATAAAATCGGTTGGATCGTTCCCTTGATCAGCCCGACACTCTCTTTGGCAAATCCGAGTTTCTCCGTCATATATATCGAAAGAATACTCATCATTCCGTAATAGGAGCCCCGTTCAAAAAACTCCATCGTTATTGCCAGCCAGTAAGTGGCAGGAAATGACCGAAACAACCCTTTTTTCTGTTCACTCATAAGTAAAATTCCTTTTGTATTATCAATGGAAACAAAAATAAGATTTTCCAAATAAAATCCAAGGGTTTATTCGTAAATCGTGAAATGTGAATCGTGAACTGTAATTAGTGGTTCCTAACATGTGACGCGTGACAAATAGTTCGACCTTTTACTCCCCAGACTGTCATATTGAGCGAGCGAAGCGAGTCGAAATATCTGGTTAGACAAACGCGTTTTTCAGTCAGCTCTCTCCCGCAATTACCAGACCGGAATTAAATTGCCACAGTATAATCAAAATTTTTCTATTATAACTTTGACACAATTATTTAAATTAAGCGGGCAACCCAACTGATTGAAAACCACAGGAAACTTTCAATGAAACGAAATGTCTTTTCGGTCCGCCCGGTATTCACCCTGCTTCTGCTGCTGGCTGTTTTCGGCTGCCAGTCCAGGCCAACCCACGATCTCGTTGAACTGAATCGCGTGATTCCGGACATTGTCCTCGACATTCGTTATGCCGGCACCGATAATTTCGTTGGTGAAGTGCTGTATCCCAGCGCCCGCTGCTTTCTCGCCAAAAAACCGGCCAAAGCATTGAAAAAAGTCCAGGCAGATTTGAAACAGCAGGGCTATTGCCTGAAAGTCTTCGACGGTTACCGGCCTCTCTCGGTACAGAGACGCATGTGGGAAATCCTGCCCGATGACCGCTATGTCGCCGATCCCGCCACCGGCTCTAACCACAACCGCGCCTATTCCGTGGATGTGGCATTGCTGGATTTAGAAGGAAATGAAGTGTCGATGCCTTCGGAATTCGACGACTTTTCCGAACGGGCCCACATGGATTACATGGATTGCTCCGCAGAAGCCATCCATCATCGCCAAATTCTCAGGGAAACCATGGAACGCCACGGCTTCAGCGGTATCGATTCCGAATGGTGGCACTTCAATTATCAGGGCTACAAAGACAAACCGGTCCTGGATATTTCCATCGACCGCTTATAATAGTGATTTAAGGGAACTGTCTATGTTCAATAATTACCGTCACTTATTTTTGATATTGATTGTCGTGCTGTTGGCCTCCTGTGGAACGAAATCCGACCCAACAGTTCTGCGCTGGGATCGACCCGCCAGCGTTGGAATGGATTCCGAAAGACTGGCCCTGATCGATGATCTGATCAATGAAGAGATCGAAGCGCAAAATCTGCCCGGCGCCGTGCTGATTGTCGCCCGCAAAGGCGCAGTCGTCATTCGCAAGGCCTACGGCAATGCCCAGGTATTTCCCGACACTATCCCCATGACGCCGGGGAAAATATTCGACATGGCCTCGGTCACCAAACCCGTCGCCACCGCCACATCGGTCATGATTCTGGTCGAACAGGGCCGGCTCCGCCTCATGGACCCCGTCACGAAATTCATTCCCGAATTCACACCGTTCATCAATGACAACGGTCATCCCGCCGATCCCATCCGGCTCTATCATCTGCTCACTCATACATCGGGCCTGCCGCCCTATACCGACGTCGAAGCCCTGAAAACGGAATTCGGTTCGCCCTGCCCGGATGCCGTAATAAATACTATCGCCACCATCGAAAAACAGAATCCCCCAGGCGAACACTTTGCCTACAGCTGCCTGGGATTCATCACCCTGGCGGAAATCGTTCAGCGGGTTTCCGGGATGGATATTGGTGAATTCTCCAAAGTCAATATCTTTGGACCTCTGGAGATGCACAGTACCATGTTCAATCCGCCGGAAGAATTCCTCCCGCGAATCGCCCCGACCGAAGTCCATGACGGTGTACCGTTGCATGGATTCGTCCACGATCCCCTGGCCCAGCTGCTTAGCGGACTTTCCGGCAATGCCGGTCTGTTCTCATCTGTCGATGATATGGCGATCTTTGCCCAGCTGATGCTGAACGGCGGCATTTACAAAGGTATTCGCATTCTGTCGCCCCTGACCGTCAAAGCAATGACGACGGTTTATCCGGGGCTGGAATTCGCCGGCCGCGGGTTGGGTTGGGACGTCAATTCTGCCTACGCATCGAACATGGGTGATATTTTCCCGAAATCCTCCTACGGCCATACCGGATTCACCGGCACATCCGTTGTGATCGACCCGGAAACCGAGACCTTCATCATCCTGCTGAGCAACCGCGTGCACATGCCCCGCGGCGGCGTCATCGCCCTGCGCAGTAAGGTGGCGAATATGGTGGCCGGGAGTATTGTAGAGAAGTAGAATCAGCCGTAAATACAACATTCTCCTGTTATGTCTTAATTAACTGATAGTACCGCGGCCCACATTTACAAAATAGAAATTAATTTCTATTTTACAAGTGATGGTTGTAATTTCTCCGGGAACGGACGATTTGAACCGCCCTTTAATACCACCGGATTATCCGGCATAAACCACTTTGCTTTGATCTCCAGACAGCGAAAGACGATTCAATCCGGAAAAATCATCTCAGCCGATATATTTGGATTTATTGACACAATTTTAAAGTAGTTCCTATACAATCCGTCGAGAAATTTACGTCTGTGAATCGCCCTGCGCAGTAAAGTAACGAATATGGTGGCAAGTAGTATTGTGGATTGGTAGGAAAAGGTAGAAAAAATACATAAATAAGCAAGCAATTTGAAAAATATTGTTTATATTTTCACCAAGCATCATTGTTAAATATTATTCAATGCTGGCAAATTTATTAATATGAAAAATCGGAAACTAACCTACATTGACCTGTTTGCTGGAGCCGGTGGTCTGTCTGAAGGATTCATAAGACAGGGATTTAAACCTATTGCTCATGTCGAATCGGATAAATCCGCATGTTTTACATTAAAAACAAGAGCCGCTTATCACTATCTTTATAACAATAACATGATTGATACATACAATTCATATCTAAAGGGAGAAATTTTAAGAGATCATCTATACTCTTATATTCCAGAAAATATATTAAATACTGTTATTAATGCGGAAATAGGTAAGGATAATGAAGAAATATTTAAAATAATTGACGATAATGTAACAAATAAAAACATCGATTTGATACTTGGAGGACCTCCGTGTCAGGCTTATTCTAAAGTTGGAAGAGCTCCGTTAAAACATAAAATAAACGATGAAAGAAAAACATTATATATTCAATACGGAAGATTTTTAAAGAAATACAAACCAGGTCTTTTTGTGTTTGAAAATGTTCCAGGTATTCTGACTTTAGAGGACGGAAAATATTTTAAGAATCTACAGAAATACTATAAACGAATCGGTTATTGGATAGAAGCCAAAACTTTTAACGCTTATGATTATGGAGTGATTCAGAATAGGACACGAGTTATAATAATTGGATGGAAGAAAGAACTCGGATTAACTTATCCTGATATCAAACCTATTGTTGCTGGAGCTTTCAGAGATGACATATTTTACGACCTTCCGGCAGTAAAACCTGGAGAATCTCATAGAATTCATGACTATACAAGACCGGTCAATCAATATTTGAGACAATACAGAATTAGAGATGGTTCATTATTTGTCAATCAGCATATTACACGAACTCACAACGAAAACGATCTAAATATATACAAACTTGCCATAAACGAAATGGCAAACGGTATACGATTAAAAAACAACAATATCCCTGATAATATTAGAACTCAAAAAAACGTCACTGATTTTTTAGATCGTTTTAAAGTAGTTGACAGAATACCACATACAATAATCGCTCATATTGCAAAGGATGGTCATCATTATATTCATCCCGATCCGGAACAACTTAGATCGATCTCTGTTAGAGAAGCAGCCCGTATTCAGTCTTTTCCGGATAATTATTATTTCGAAGGTATCGATGAAAAACATCCCCGTACACCAGCTTTCAAACAAATTGGTAATGCTGTTCCTCCTTTGATGGCCGAAAAAATTGCAGAAAAAATAAAAGAAATGTTAATTAATGAGTAATAATCTAATTTTTGAGCCAAAAGCAAGAATTTTACTACAACTGGGGGATCAACTAATCCGAAGCGAAAGTATCGCATTGCTGGAGTTAGTAAAAAACTCCTATGATGCAAATGCTTCACTCGTAAAAGTATATTTAAAAAATGTTGATATTCCAGATGAGGGGAAAATTGTAATAATAGATGATGGGATCGGCATGAATGCCGACATTATTAAGAATGTTTGGATGCAGCCAGGAACTAACTATAAACTGAAAATTCTACAATCTATGAAAGAACCTCTGCCTTCTCAGAGGATTCCAATTGGTGACAAGGGAATCGGTCGGTTTGGTGTACATAAACTAGGTTATCGAATTGAACTTGTTAGTAAAATGTCAGATAGTAAGGAAGTTTACCTTAGCATCAACTGGAGAGACTTCGATAAAGATGATTTTTTGAAAAATATCAGTGTCACTCTAGAGGAGAGAGACAATCCTGTTTTATTTACCGAAGGCAAAACGGGAACAAGTATAGTAATAAAGGATTTGAGAACACGCTGGACGCGGGGAGCTATCAGAGAATTATACAGATCGATTAATTCTTTAAACTCACCTTTTAGTACAATGGATTCATTCAAGGTCTATTTTAATATTGACCGGCAGGAATGGCTCTCCGGATTGCTTACATTCAAAGAAATAGAGGAACATGCACTTTACTATGCAGACGCCATAATCGATGGTAATGAAATTAAAACTCTTGAGTATGAGTTTCGTCCCTGGGATACGATGAAAAAACTGAAGGGACGAAAACTGCCACTAAAAAATATTCGCATGGTAGGGCGCGTTAGAAATGAGGAAACACAGCGCTGGGAACAGAAAGATATCGATCTATCCGATTATAAAATTGGTCCGATACATTTCAAGGTTCTAATTTTTGACCGTTCTCCTAAAATTTTATCTCTCGGAGTTTCTGATAAAAAGGGATTTAGAGAATATTTGAATACCAATGGTGGAATTAGAGTTTTCCGTAACGATATACGTATATATGATTACGGAGAACTTTCAAACGATTGGTTAGGTCTTGACATCAAAAGAGTAAATTTCCCCAGCGAAACCATTAGCAATAATATAGTCATCGGAGCAGCAAGCCTTGACCGTACGTCAAGCACAGACCTCGTGGAAAAAACAAACCGGGAAGGATTTGTTGAAAATGAAGCTTATAGAACATTCTCGATGGCAGTTCATTTCACTTTGGGCAAAATCCTAACTCAAAGGAATCTTGACAAAGATAAAGTCCGGAAGTTCTATAGCCCATCCTCAATTAGCGAACCCGTAATGGGGAATCTTAAAGTCTTGCAGGATAAAATCGAAAATGGGATATCTAGCAATGAGTTCCGTGACGACTTAGTTAAGACAATAAAAGATATAGAACAAGACTACAAAACGGTTATCGATATTTATACACGGAGCTCAAGTGCGGGTCTAAGTCTGGGAATAGTAATTCATGAAGTCGACAAAATAATTGCCGAATTGGTAACTGCTGTTGAAGAACTTCCTTCACATGAACACATAACTTCACTGGTCAAAATCCTGCATAAAACCGTGAGCGATTATGCTGGCGTCCTTAGACAAAGCACCAAAACAAGAGAGGATCTAGTCGAAATCATTGACCAGTCATTATCTAACATTCAATTTAGAATTAAGGCACATCATATTAATGTTATTAGAAAATATCAGACCCGTACCAATTTAGCCACGGTGGTCAGATGCGCGCCCAACCTGGTTATCAGCACGATTATGAATATTATCGACAATTCAATATGGTGGCAGAACTATGCTAATGTGACTAATAAAAAGATACTGATTGATATTACAGAGGAGTACCCGGGATACACATCGGTGCTAATCGCTGATAATGGTACGGGATTCAGCATTCCTACTGAAGATGCGGTGAAACCGTTCATTTCAGATAAACCGGGAGGTATGGGATTAGGGCTGCATCTTGCAAGCGAGGTTATGAACGGACACAAGGGAGAGATTGTCTTTCCGGAACCTGATGATTTTATATTACCAAGTGAATTCAAGCAAGGTGCAAAACTTTTACTCGCATTTAAGAGATAAAATATGACTGACTATCAGCTACCTTTTGACGGTTCGGTATTGATCATCGACGACAAGATTGAAGAAGCCCTGCCATTAATCAAGCTTCTCTCAAAAAACGGGATTGCTTCTACTTTTTATACAGGAACAAGAGATTCCGAATTACCTATAGCCCCTGCTCAAAAGATACGGCTGGCATTCATTGATATTCAATTATTTCCAGCCTCTAACTCTTACACCTACGCTCAAAATATATTGAGATTATTGGAGAGAATAATTCCTGATAATAACGGACCGTATATTCTACTTGTATGGAGCAAACTTGAGGATGTACATGCTGCGGAGCTTGAAAATCAGGTCATCTCACCAGCCTTTGCTAAACGGCCGGTAATATTTCTACGGTTAAGCAAAGCTTCTTACTTCGATACCGTATCAGATGAGTCGTTACAGGAGCAACTTGAAGAAGCATATTCTGATTTGAAGACAAGATTCGCTAACGATGATTTGACTGCAATAAAGGATGTAATCAACTCCAAAATGCCGGCAAGAACGATCTTGAAAGCAAAACCTGATGCTCTTAAATCGATCTCTGATAAAATGCGAGTTGAACTGGAAAAAGCGGATGCTTTTCACCTTTTTACAATTTGGGAGAATCTCATCAATAAAGCAGCCGGGAAAACGGTAGGAAGTTTTTCCAATCTCTATAGGACTGATAAATACTGGACAAAAAATTTAAAATCCGGTATTTATAGAATGGCACACGCTCAACTTGGAAAGGTGATAGACTCGGTTGACGATAATGATCTGATTAGAAATGCTATAATAACACTAAATCGATCATTCTTAGATGTGCTAGAAAATGATATAAACGAAACAATAGACTTATCAAGTATAATTAGAATAAATAGAACCGCTGTTTCGTTCACTAAAAGTATGAATAACACAGAATATACGATAATGTGGAAAGTTAGATTAGGTAAGTTTAAACTTTTAATTAATGGTAGGAAAGTCCTAGAGAAGACAAACATTGAAAGAATAGCGGGCTATGGTAATACTGTAGATGAACAGGACATAACAAGAAAATTAGTTGAAGAATATGTTTCTATTTCTCCTGAAATTAATACAAGATTGTTAATTGAATTCCCAACATCCAAATCGATACAGCCTGGTAATGTATACAAGATAGAAGACATTCACTGGAATAGGAAACGGAGTCTCCTTGCGAATTATTACATAGCCAATAATGACATCCTTGGGAAGAATGATACAGGCCAGTATAAAGTATCCAATGGTGAATTAAAAAAGATTATTTTTGTGGAACTCGAGGTTACGCCATTGTGTGATTATGCCCAAAATAAATGGCTAAAATCAAGATTGTTACCGGGATTACTAGTCCCAGAGAGATACGCTAAAACGCTAGAAAAAAATAAATCTGAATCTCTTTACAAGATTATTCCTTTAATCAAGATTAACGGCCAATGCTATAAACTTGTTTTCAATTTTCATCTTTTAAAATCTGTTGATATAGAAAAGGATGATAGAAAATTGATTCAACCTTTGTTTAGAGTAAAAAAAGAAGTATGTGCGGATATCCGATCCAGATTGTCAAGCCATGCAAACAGAATAGGGATAACCGCCATTGAATAAAAATCCCAAATTAAACTGGTCAAGAGACGAGTTAATTGTAGCGTTCAATCTTTACTGCAAAACACCTTTTACAAAGATAAATTCAAGTAATGAAACCATTCAGGAATTATCTAAAGTAGTCGGTCGTTCTGCTTCATCTGTTGCCTTAAAACTTGCCAATTTTGCCAGACTCGATCCTGATTTACAAAAGAGAAATATTTCAGGTATGAGACATGGTAGTAAAGGTGAAATCGAAATATGGAGTGAATTTAGTAAGAACTGGGAAGAACTGGCGTATCAGAGTGAATTGATTTTAGCAAAATACAGAAATAATTCTGTAGAAAATTCAATTCAAATGTTTTTAGGCGATCTGCCTAAAGATGGTATAGAACGAGAAACAATAATTAAAACCAGGGTCAATCAGGCATTTTTTCGAAAAACAATTCTTGCGTCTTACAACAACAGATGTTGTATTACCGGACTTCCAATACCTGAATTACTAATAGCCAGTCATATTATTCCCTGGGCTATTGATCGAAAAAACAGAATGAATCCCTGCAACGGATTATGTTTAAACGCTTTTCACGATAAAGCATTCGACACAGGTTTTATTTCAATATCAGCGGATTATACGATCATTTTATCCAGACAATTAAGAAAACTTAAAGACCAAAATATTTTAAATAATTTTTTCCTTTGTTTCGAGGGCAAACAGATCATTCTACCTCAGAAATTTTTCCCTGATAAAACATTTCTTGAATACCATAATAAGAATATTTTCATTGATAGCAGAAACTGATTCAATTAAAAATATTCAGAAAATAATTATAGAAAACTGGAAATCGTTTAAACGTGATTATTCCTGGAGAAAAAACATAAATCCATATCGAATCATGATCGCTGAGTTTATGCTTCAGCGAACCAAAGCGAATCAGGTGGAATCTGTATACAAAAGTTTTATAAAACAATATCAGGATATTAATTCTCTAGCAAAAGCAAGAGCGCATAGCATACAAAAGTATACTATCAACCTGGGGATACACTGGCGAGCCACACATTTTAAAGAAGCCGCAAAGTATATTATGGATAATTATGATGGGCAATTTCCAGAAGATAGAACTCTGTTAAGAAAAATACCAGGTATCGGAGATTACGTTGCCGGTGCGATTCTCACCGTCTGTTTTAATAGACCGGAATATGTTGTTGATAGTAATATTGCCCGGTTTATTAATCGATTCTATGGATTACAATTAACCGGTGAAATCAGAAGAAAAAAACCAATCATTGAAAAAGCACAGGAACTGTTTGATTACTCCGATACACGTAATCTCCTGTTTGCTTTGCTTGATTTTACCGCTCTTGTCTGCAAACCTCAAAAGCCCGAATGCACAAGCTGCATCCTGAATCAAGATTGTTCCCTCAAGTCTAAGTATATAACCCCCCTTTGAGCATTCCTCACACACCGGCTAGCAATACGAACCCACCCCTGCGTGTGACACAATCCGCTTACCCTTCTTCGTCTTTGCGACCTCGACTGGTAGGGAGACGCAATCCGTTCAGGCCAATGCGCCCCTATATCACTGTTCAATACTCCGGTCTCAACAGATCGCTACACTCATTCCGCTTTTCTGTGTACGCCGGTTCTTCTCAAGACGACGCTCGTCGCGCCCCAGCCGCCACCGCTGCCGTCGGTAGTTTCATAAGATTCGACAATCGGCGATTTCGATAGAATGGACTGAACGATCCGCCGCAGCGTCCCGGTTCCCTTGCCGTGTATAATCCGAACGCAAAAGATACCCTTTTCCCGGCAGGCCGCCAGGTAGTCGGGCACCAGTTCTTTCACCTCTTTTGGGTGGAACGTGTGCAGATCCAGAATCCCATTAATTGGTATTTTCAGAGCGCCAATGTTCTGCATATCCGCAAAGGCCCGCCGGGCTTCGGATACAAAGAGACGAACTTTCTCGACATCCTTCCTCCCGTCACTAGACTCCACCCCCGTGTGAGTGTCCACGCCATCGGGCCAGACGGTCAGAATCGCCTCATACACATTGTCCGGAGTCAAGCCCCCCGCCAGGATTACCGGTTTCGGAGAATGCTCGACCAGTTCCCGGCTGACTGTCCAGTCATGGGTTTTGCCGGTGGCCCCCGACGCCCCGCTTTCCGGATCAAAGGTATCAGTGATAAAGGCATCCACAACATTACCAAAAGTTTCAATGTCCTGATACAGTTGGAGGCGGTTATCTTCCCGAACGACCAGGCTCTTGATAATTTTTATGTCAGGGCGTTTCTTTTTGATTTTGCGCAATTCCGCCGGGGCGACCGGTCCGTGCAGCTGCACGATCGTTGCGCCCAGTTTGTCACAAAACGCGATAATCTCTTCGGCATTAGCGAGATAGGTAATCAGCACGGCCTGGGTTTTATCGGTTAATCGGTGAATAATTTCCGCAGCTGCGGCTTCGTTCAGATCTTCTTTATGTACGGGCAGACGCAGGGGAAATCCCAGCAGGTCCACACCGGCGGCCGGCAGCAGATCGGCCTCCTGCTGATCGATGATTCCGGCAATCTGAACGACTTGCTCAAACAAAATCCCGCCAGGCGGAATCGGGTTCGCAACTGAATGTGAGCATCTCTTTGGTCGTCGGATGTTCAATGCGCAGTTCCCGGGCATGCAGGGCAATCGCCCGTTCCGGGAATTTTCGTTTGGAGCCGTAGCGAAAATCACCGATAATCGGAAACCCGCGGCTGGCAAACTGGACCCGGAGCTGGTGATGTTTCCCGGTATGCAGTTCCACTTCCGCCAGGGAAATGCCGTCATGAAAATTCAGCCGTTTAAAAGACAGCGATGCATTGGGTTCGCCATTCGCAATATAACTTGTCGCCTCCCGTCGCTCGATGCAGTCCTTCCAGCTGCCGTTGAGCGGCAGTTCTCCTTCGGCCAGGCAGAGATAGATTTTCCGGGTCTGCCGCTGCTGGAACTGTTTCATCAGGCGGCCGGCGGCTTTCGTCGTCCGGGCAAAGACAATCACACCCGAGGCCGGACGATCCAAACGGTGTACAAGGCCAAGGTAAACATTCCCGGGCTTGGCATATTTTTCTTTAATATAATCTTTTGCCAGGGTCAAGAGGGTGACATCGCCGGTCTGATCGCCCTGCACCAGGATACCCGCCGGCTTACAAAGCACCAGCAGGTGATTATCTTCAAATAAAACATTCAGGTCTTTGCTATTCATACTTTTCCGGACATCTGTTGAAATTTAGGGATTTACGAGCAGATGAAACAGCTCAGGCCTGAAATATTTTAAGATTAGTATCACGGCCGCCGGACGAGTTGATCCAGAGATGAAAAATGAAAACCGTACCGGTTTTTTCGCCATAGAGCGTGTGAATGGGAATGACATTGATATGCAGTTCTTTCTCCCGGGATTCAGTGTCCACAATCGTGATATGGCTGCTGTTTTCCTGGTCGTCGTGCTGTTTTAAAAACACCTGGATGTCCTGCCCAGTCGCACCATTATCGGCAGATACCGGCAACTTGAAAACGTCCCCAATGGGTTTGCCGATGGCGTCAATTTCATTCCAACCGGTAATTTCGGCGGCGACCCGGTTCATTACGCTGACATTGTTATCCTCATCGGTGGTAATGACCCCTTCATTAATTCTGCTTAGTGTCGCCATCAGTCTTATCCGTTCAGCCGACAATTCCCGTTCTACCTGTTTCCGCTCTCTCAATTCGGACTTCAGCTGGGCATTTGACAGGCGCAGGGCCGCGGTCCGGGATTCAATCCGGATTTCCAGATCCTGGTTCAGTTCATCGAGATTTTTATAGGCCGTGACCAGGCGGTCTACCATAATATCAAACTGCCGGGCCAGAAAGCCGATTTCATCGTTGGTGTGAACATTCGCCCGCTCCTTTAAATTTCCGGCAGCAATTTTTTCCACCGTTTCCACCATCCGATTCAGTGGGGCCGACAGGATCCGGCTGATGGCCAAAATCACCAGCACGCCAAACATAAAAACGCTCAGGCTGATCAGCGCAATATGAAAGCGGGCCAGTTCCACGTCTTCATGCAGCGACTTCATGGAAAATGAAATATGCAGAAAGCCGATGTTCTGATTGTTGTATCCCATCTCCCGAATAACCGTAAAATACCGGCGGCGAATGGGCTTTTTATTCATTTCCCCATGACTGTAGTTAATCTCCGGGTTCCGGCGTAATTCAGCAAAGACACTGGAATCCCGGCGAGCGATTTGAATATACTCCAGATCTTCATTCAGAAGGGCGGCCCCGAAAATTTCATTCACGGCGTCCCGATCTTCAAAATAGAGCGCCGGAGTGGCGCCATAGGCAATCATCCGGCTGATCTGATCGGCCTTAATGGTCATGGAGCTCAGCAGCTGCTTTTCAAGTTTCAGGGGGAAATAAAAATAAATAAATACCGATATAACGGCAATTAAAGACGAAACGGCGATGATCAGCTTCGCCCGAACGGTTTTTTTGCATATTGGTTTAAACATAATGTGTCAATCTCAGTTTATGATTTTGGCCAGATGCAGCAGGCGGGAACTGAAATCCGTGCCTTCCTGCCTGGCGTTATTCTGATTAACCAGGATTTTCGGCCGGTCGTCTTTGATATCCAGGCCGACCGATACACCGTGCTTCATATAATCCGTCACACCGGTGAAGGACAATACCCCCAGATCGCGGCTGATGTCAGTCAGTGCGTCCACCGGCACCGCCCGTAACGGAGCAATATAAATGATATCAATATTATGGTCCAAAATAAATTCCCGCAATTCTGCAGCAGCGCGAAGATCACAGGCTAATATCCGGACCGGAAAACCACTGATCCATTGGAGTTTCATCTCATCGGCAGCGCTGAAAAATACTTCCCTGGTATTAGCGGAGTACCGGTATAAGTTCTGGTAAATAACAGCTATCCGCAGCGTGTCGCCACCGCGTTGTTCCAGGTTTTTGTCGAAGGTCAATATTTTTGTGAAAAGCTGCAGCTGCAAATCAAGCGGGACCGGCATTTCCTGGGCCCGGCCGACTTGCCCGAAAAGCAACAGCAGGCAGGCCCACCGGATCAGGCGTTTCGCCAGGGTTTTCTTATGATAGCTTTGTTTCATCACCACGAATAATCGATTGAAATTCCTATATAGCGGCCAGGCTGAACAATCAAATCCTGTTCATGATCATAGGAACCCGGCAGTTTTATCTCGGCGTCAAAGAGGTTTCTCACTCTCAGAGACAGGTGGAGATTGTTCCAGATATGTTGTGCGCTGAGTCCGGCATTGCACAGAAAAAAGTGCCCGGTATCGGTACCGTAAACTGACAATCGCCCGGTTTCATAAACCCCTTCGGAATACAGAACTATCTTTGAAATAAGGGGGAACGAAACACCGGCTTTCAGAATAAATTCCGGTGAGTTGGACAGCGCTTCTTCGGTTTCATAATCATAAGTTTGCTGCAGATTCATATTCAGGTATGCCGACAAACCGTTTTTAAAATTGCTGCGAAGCCCCCATTCGATCCCCCGGGCGCTGATATCTGACAGGTTGACAAACTGCAACAAAAAGTCTTCCGGGTCTTTGTCCTGGTCTATTAAATTTTCCATGGAATACCGGTACAGGGACAGAACCGAAAAACCAATGGATGACACTTTTTGTTCCCAAACCAGTTCGCCAGTTGTAATTTTCTCCGGCTGAAGGGCCGGATTAGCTTTGGCAATATTGGGATCTTCATAACGCGATTCATACACATTCGGTGTTCGGAATGCGCTGCCGTAGAGCAGTTTAAGGGTGACGGCACAGGAAGCATTGTAAATGATTCCCAGCCGCGGTGTCAGGGTGCTTTTTGCACCTGAATGTTTATCAAAGCGGACGCCGGTAATTACTCCGAGATTGTCGGTAATTTGATAGTCGTCCTGCAGGTATACAGATGCAATAGTATAGGGAAAACTGTCGTCAAAATAGGTCGTATCTTCATCCCAGGATTTGTAGCCGGCCGAAAAGTGCTGCTGGTATTCCACGCCCGTAAAAAACCGGTTCCGGGAACTTATATCCCAGCGAAACTGTCCCTCAATACCGGCCCAGAAACATTCGTTGGCGTCCCACCAGTCACCATCTTCATAGGGATAGGTCCCTTCATAGGTATAGGTATTAAAATATGTCAGTATCGACAGCAATTTATCGTAGCCGATCGGCAGCTGACAGCCGAGATTCAAATACCCAAAACGATCCAGTGATTGAGCGGCATCGTCATTAAATTCCATTCCCCAGGCTGCCGTTGGAATCCCTTTCAGGCGATTAGTAAAAAACCCTTCCAATTTCCAGTTCTTATAGGTGACCACAGAATGAAAATTCAAAAATCGTTCCCAGTCAAGCCCCTCGGCAACTCCATTCACATTGGCGCTGTCAAATTCCGGAAAATAGAGGTTTTCACCGTCGCTCTGACCGGCCTGCATGGACAGCAGGACGCCCAGTCCGGTCTCAGTACCCTTACCAACGACGGCCGACATTCGTTGCGTCCCCCGGGAGCCGGTTTCAATTTCAAGATCAACACCGTCAATACATTGCGCTTTTTTTGTGACAATATTGATCACGCCAAACATGGCATTGCTGCCGTACAGCGCCGAGGCCGGGCCGCGTACGAATTCAATCCGCTCGACACTCTGCAAGCTGAGTCCCAGATCATTACCGAGGAACGTTGAACCGTAGAAGCTTTCATTCAGCCGCTGACCATTCAGCAATAGTAAAATACGATCGTCATTGTCCCCGAGACGGCTGAATCCCCGGATTCCAAGGTTTTCATAATTCCGGTCATTACGGGAATAAACCCCGCGGACACTCATCATAAGCTCAGTTAAGGTCTTATATCCGTAGCGCTGAATATCATCCGCGGTGATAATGCTGATCGAGGCCGGGGCTTCACTAACTCTCTGCTCGTACTTCAGTGCCGAGCAGACCGGGACATTCAACAGCGAATCCAGAGTTATTAATTCATGGTTTGAATCTTCATGTGCAGGCAACACCGAAAAACAGAACAGAGCGGCCAGTCCAACAATTATTAGACGGAATTGTGATACCATATATCTTCTCCAACACATATTCTATATTTGAACCGCTTAATATTAATCCTGTTCACATCAAAATGCAATCTTTCTTAATCAGCAACCGTAATCAACTGTAAATATAAACTACGACGGCCTGTATTCCTGTTTCAAATATCACATCTGTCCGGTTTTAATACAACTGTCTGGTATCGGACACTTCGGGATTTTTAATAAATCACGTATCTATCTGTAGAATAATCGTTTATGTGTTTGGCACAAGAGTTGACTTATATATGCCCGGAGAAAAGAAATGGACCGCCAACTTACCAGAAAACAGATTCAAACGCAGGTCAAGCCGGACTATATCCGGACTTCCATTAATAGATAGAGGAGTTTATCGTGGATCGCGAATTATCAAGTTCCCAGATCAGAAAAGAGAAGTTTGTTAAATCTCTGAAATATTTCGCTATTGGCTTTGTTTTCATTTTCGCAATCCTCTTCTTCCGCAACTTACTCCGGTCATCGGTGAAAAAATCACAAATCCTGACCGCTGTCGCCGAAATCGGCGACATTGAAGGCGCTCTAACGGCATCGGGAATCGTGGTTCCGGAATTTGAGCAGATCATCTCCAGCCCCATTGAATCAAAAGTTGAACATGTGTTTTACCGGTCCGGGGAAACGGTCCACCTGGACAGTTCGATACTGAAACTGAACAAGGAAACCATTCAGAATACCATGGAACAACTGAAAGACGAACTGGCCCTGAAAATAAACCGCAAGGAACAGCTGAAACTGAAAATCCAACGCAGCCTGATCGACTTGAGCGCCCAGTACGATATCAATAAACTGCAAATCAAGTTCCTGAAATCCAAACTGGATGTCCAGAAGCACCTGAATAAAATCGGGGTCGGCATCCGGGAAGAGCTGAATCAGGCGGTCCTGAATCTGGAAATTTCCCGGCGGGAATTGGAACAACTGGAAAAACGTATTGACAACGAAAAAAAATCTCTCGACGCTGATTTAACAGAATTGGAACTGGAGATTCAAATCCAGAAAAAAACAATCCGGAATCTTGACCGGCAATTGGAACTTGCGAATGTCAAATCCGATAAGGCCGGCGTCATTACCTGGGTAAATGACGATATTGGCGCCACGGTTCACCCCGGCGATATTATCGCCCGCGTTGCCGACCTGAGCAGCTTGAGCTGGTCTTGTTAAATATTGTCAAGAATGCCATAGAAGCCATCGG
>JAHJGX010000120.1 GCA_018824205.1 bacterium | reverse complement strand
ACCAAAACCGCCCTGGTACTCAGTGGCGGCGGCGCCCGGGGCTTCGCGCATATCGGCGTCATCCGGGCATTGGAAGAGATCGGTTTTTATCCTGATATGATCATTGGTACCAGTATGGGAGCTCTGATTGGCGGGTTGTACGCATCGGGTAATACATCGGTTGATATTGAAAATTATGTCCGTAATACGAAATGGAACAGCCTGTTTTTGCCACAACCTTATCGTGATATCGAGTTCGTTTCTCAGAAAATCATGGCTCTACCGGAGCTGTTTACACTAAAATTTGATGAAAAATTTAACGTAATATTTCCCAGTAATCTCCTGCCAACTCAAAAATTACAGGAACGCATTTTTCAGATTATGGTGTATCCGGAATACGCCTCCGGCGGAGATTTTGACAGCCTGTTGGTTCCCTTTCGGGCCGTGGCAAGCGATATTAAAACCGGTAAGCCGGTTGTATTAAAACATGGCAGTCTTGGAAAATCAATAGTCGCCAGTTCAGCATTTCCAATCATATTAGCGCCGGTTCCGATTGATTCGTTCCTGCTTGTGGATGGCGGAATTACCAATAATATTCCGGCCGATGTTGCCGTTGATATGGGCGCTGATTTCATTATCGCAGTTGACGTCACCAGCAAGATCACGACAATTTCACAAAATATCAATCTGGTATCCTATTTTAACCAGGCATTCAATACATTAGCTTATCTGACCGATACCCGTAATTTATATCTTTCGGATATTCTCATTTATCCCGAAATCGAAGAATATTCTTCCGGTGATTTTGATGCCATTGATTCACTGATCCAGCGGGGTTACGAAGCCACTCAACCGTATATTGCGGATTTACGTTCCATTGCGGATTCATCAAAATGGTCGCCGGACTTTCTGCCTGACGCTATCAATCGCCTGAATAATACCAGTATCAGATCAATAAACTTCCGGGGAAATGAACGGACGCGGCCGTACATTATCAAGCGGGAATTACTGTTGGAAGAGGGTGAACTGTGGAAATCTGCCTATGCCCAGCGAAGTCTGAAAAACCTGTTCAGCACCGGGATGTTTCGTACAGTTTATATTACATTCGAAAACCAGACCGAAGATTCAACCGATATTGTCATTGAGGTTGAGGAAGAAGAAAACGCACTGTTTTCCTTCGGCACACGCTATGACAGTGAACGAAAAGCCAGTGCCTTTATTGCGGCAAAATACCGAAACCTATTTGGTACGGGTATTGACAATCAATTATCACTTATCGTCAGCGATCTGCAACGGAAACTGGAATGGAATGCACGAACCACCCGAATTTTTACAACTACATTCACAGGATATTCATCGCTCTATCACAAATTTGAAAGTGTCCCCCTTTATGAAAATGGTAAACGAACCGGATATGGTGATTTTTACCGTAGCGGCTTTGAACTAAATGCCGGTGTGCAGTTACGACGGGTTGGATTGACGGCAGTTGGTATTAAAATAGAAAACACACGGACTTTTGAAAATAGTAACTACAGTCTCTATTCAATTACCGATGATGAAACCAACAGTGCCGGCCTGACTGCGCGGATCATCGTGGAAAGCACAGACGATCCGGACATGCCCCGGCGCGGACGGAAAAATAATGTTGTTTATGAACACGGTGTCAGTGAGGACGAACTGAAACAGACTGATCGTATCCTGGTGGAATCTACTGTCTATGAAACATTTAACGATAATCACACCTTTTCAACCCATATCAATTTCGGATATCTCTCCAGGGCATTAACGAATTACGATCGCTTCAGACAAGGTGGCCTGAACTCGCTTCCCGGCTATCATCAGAATGAATTCTGGGGAAACGTTCTGCTCGCTCTGGGAATTGGATACCGGACAAACCTGACAAAGGGCAGTTACCTGCAATTTCTTGCGGTAGCCGGTAATGTCTGGGATACTTTTGATGATTTTAACTGGACGGATATGAATATCGGCGCCCGGGTGGGAATTCTCGTTCCAACCCCTTTAGGCCCGGTTTCCATAGATTACGGGTATAATTTTAAAAACCGAAGTTTGTTGTACCTGTCTATCGGGCATTTTTTCTGAATTTAACGGAGATATTTACTAACCGTTCCCTGACCTGGATTAACTCTGCTTCAATATCAGCAACCATCTGATCAATAATCTTTTAAACCGGTAAAATTTCTTTTATAAGACCGACGAACTCACGTTATTTTATTGCAAAATAATGAGACAGAGCCTGATATGCAATTCCTGTAACACAAACAAATATTTTCCAAATCATTTTATTGAAAGATTTCCAAACAAACAGTATATTCAATACATTAGAAATTATCGATGTAGCATCATACAGAGGGGAACATTACTATGAATTTTACTGGAAGAACAAATCGAGTGACCCTGGAGAACGATTTGCCTGGCCTGACACACTTTTTTCGATCGTTATTGTGTTTGATTCTTCTGCAATTTTTCTGCATATCTACTGTCACCGCAGCGCCAAAACCCGATACAAAACCACCCAAAATTAAAATCCTTGCACCGGCAGCCGGGTATACGGCAACCGGTCCTATGCGAATCGTCACAACGGTTAAAGATAACCAGGGAATTATGAAAGTTAGTTTTCGGGTCGATGACGAACTCGTCGAAGAAGTTTACAATCCTCCTTACGAAATCATTTTGAATATGGGATACTGGGCAGACGGAATGATTCACCGGATTTCCGCCGCAGCTACTGATAATTCCGAAAATACCGCGCTCTCCCAGGAAATTCCGGTAACCGTCCTGGAAAGCGCCTATACATCACCTTTCCTGGTCTACCCGGCTGATAAGATGATTATAAAAAGCCGTAGCCAGATTTTATTGAAATGGAAAAATTTGTACGGCGCGAAAAATTATACTATTGCCATCACCAAAGATCGCACGTTCAAGAACATTGCATTGACGTATAGTGTTACCGACACGTTCTTAATCACTGAACCACTCACCATCGGACATTACTATTGGGCAGTGACATCACAAAATCCAGCGGAAAAATGGAGCGAGTGGAGCATTATCCGTGAATTTTCAATTGAACCGCCTCTGCCTCCGGAACTGATTGGACCCAAAAATAAGTTTTATTACAAAAGTACCGAAACGCCACGATTGGTCTGGCACCAGTCGAAATTCGCCAGTGAATACGAAGTGAAAGTGGTGACATCCATTAACCCGGACTTTATCGAATATTCTAAACTGACTGTGGATACTTTTACCGTGGTTTCAGGGCTGCCTGAGGGCTGGCACCAATGGTCTGTCCGTCCGAAAAATAAAGGCGGAATTTATGGAGAGTGGTGTAAGCCAATGGAGTTTCACACCAACGATCCGGAAGTAACTCAGTTTGTCAAAGTTGCTGCTGGAGAATACACATCGGGAAGAGAAAAAATCATTCAAAAAATTAATTACGACTTTGAAATCATGAAATACCCGGTCACCTGCCGACAGTACCTGAATTTCATGAACCAGGCCTTTTGCCGGAATGCAATTGATAAAAACGGCTACGGACATTATACCGGTGATGAATTCAAACCCGCCGGTGAGTATAAATTCATCGATGTCAAAGAAAAGAAAAAAGAGATTGGCGATATCTTTTTTAACGATGAAAAAGGCTATTTCGTCCTGGAAGATGATGAGTACCAGGACCATCCAATCGGTGATGTCTCATGGTTTGGCGCCAATGCTTTCGCAAAATGGTATAATCTTGAATTGGCCGCCGAAGAAGAATGGGAAAAAGCCGCTCGCGGCCGGACCGGTTTTGATTTTCCATGGGGCAATACAATCGATTGCCAGAATGCTAACATTGCCGGCTGTATGAAACGCGGATTTTCGGCATCCACTACTCCTGTAGGCAAATTTAACGGTGAAGATGAAACGATGAACAGCCCCAGCCCCTATGGCGCGTACGATATGGCCGGAAACGTCTGGGAATGGACAAAATCCTGGTATGGCGGCAATTTTCGCAGCTACCGGGTAATCAAGGGCGGCAGCTATCACGAATCCAAGGGCGTCAAAGCAAATCTGGAAAGTCTCTCCGTCTGGTACCGCTATTGGATCGATCCGCAAAGCACATCCGGTAAATACGGATCTGCGGTTGGATTTCGTTGTGTTTTAAAGAAATAATCAAACAAAATACATTTAATAAGGTCTCCGTTGTAAAATCGGAGACCTTTATTTTTTGCTTTTTAATTATTCTCAAACTCAGTACAATACCGATTGTTATTACCAGCAAGATACTGTAAGTCCCGTTGATACCCTGCTCGATTAATATACGATGGTGAAAATATAGGACAATCCATGAAACTTGAAGATTTGGGTTTTTCCGCCTGGTTTCAGGAACACAACGATTCAGAACTGCTGAAGTCAACCCAAACGGCACGGGTCATATCCGTTTCCCGCAATCAGTACATGATTAATAACGAAATTGGTGAAATTCCAGCCGAAGTTACCGGTAAACTTATGTTCAATGCCGAGTCAGCGCTTGACTACCCAACTGTCGGGGACTGGGTATACGCAGAATATTTTGACGATAATACATTTGCAGTCATTCAAAAACTATATCCTAGAAAAGCCGTACTGAAGCGAAAAACGCCGGGTAAAAAAGTTGACTTCCAACTGATTGCTGCTAACATCGATGTTGCCCTGATAATGCAGTCTCTGGATCACAATTACAATCTCCCGCGACTTGAACGCTATCTCGTCATGATCAACGAAGCCGGAATTGAACCGCTTGTGCTATTGAGTAAACTCGATCTGATTTCCACCGATGAACTGAATGAAAAACTGACGGAAGTCAGGCAGCGAACCGGCCGGAAAAAAATTATTCCGTTCAGTACGATAAACGGAATTGGGCTTAATGAAATTAAAGGATCGCTGGAACCATGCAAAACCTACTGTCTGCTGGGTTCATCGGGAGTTGGCAAAAGCACATTGCTCAATTCCCTCATCGGTGAAAATATACTTAAAACTCGATCAGTTCGGGAATCCGACAGCCATGGAAGACATACAACATCCGGAAGACAGATGCTATTCCTGGAAAACAGGTCGATGATTATTGATACACCAGGTATGCGGGAGCTGGGTAATTTTGACATTGAAACCGGACTAAGTCAGACATTCAGCGAAATTGATGAAATTGCCCGTCAGTGTAAATTTTCAAATTGCACCCACGAACATGAAAAAGGATGTGCAGTTCAAAAAGCATTAAAAGACGAAACAATTTCACGAGACCGTTATCGTAATTTTATTAAAATGAAAAAAGAGGCCGCCTATTATGAGATGTCCTATCTTGAAAAACGTCAGCGGGATAAGAATTTCGGGAAAATGGTTAAAAATGTGATGAAAAACAACAAAAATAAGTCTTGATCATTGGTATATTACATGCATGAAATTTTCACACACTCCCATTTTCCTGACATTAATTTTATTTCTGTCTTCTCAATCCTGTAATCACTCCAATTGGGAATTTTCAAATAGATCCTTTTTGCACCGGTTATCAAGCATGGAATACCAAATTGATAATCATCTTGTAAAACTTGAGAAAGGAACGAGTTTAAAAGAAATCGTCACCGGAGCCGCATCAAAACTCCGAGTCGATTTGAGTGAATGGCTGGTTTTGGGTGATTTAAATTGTGATCATCAATCCGATGCAGTGGTTATTTTAACCACGAACATGGGTGGTACAGGAGTATTTTATTATTTAGTTCCTGTAATAAGACAACCGGACAAAACCGTTGCATTAGAATCAATTCTGCTTGGTGATCGAATATCAATGGTAGCTTTAGACATTCAGGATGGACAAATCAACGTTGTCTATCTTGATCGGGAGATTGGGGATTCAATGACAAGGTCACCATCGATCGAAATCCAACGTCGATTTACATTAAGTAACAATACACTGTCTATGTTATAGTAAACCGTACAATATTTTTTCTCAAGGTGTATATGAAATATTTAAATCTTATATTAATTGCACTTTTATTTATGCTACGGTGTGAACTCTTCGATACTTTCGATGAAGAATGGTACGCCGAAAATGCTGAGGAGTTTGCACTTCAGGTAATCGACACCTATTGCACAAGAGATATTGATACGTTTGAGTCATTTTTACCCTATAAAATTTACTGGTGCGAAGCAGACGAAAAACCGGTTGGTATCTCAAAGTTCGATGTGGAAAAGCATTTTTCATATTTATCAAATGATACAATAACAATAGAAGATTATAAGAATCACTACAATTATTACATTTTGACTTACGACGACTATAATAATAAACAATGGATCATAGATATACATTACTGGGAGCCCGATGATCAGGATTTTCTATTCATTGGTAATAATCTGAAAGAAGAACAATATTCCGAATTAATTCTTGATGACTTGTTGATTTTCTTTGTCCGATATGAAAATTCAAGATGGAAAATCAAGGCTTTCTGGGGATAAAATCCTGTCACCGAATAATTAATGACATTTATGTAAAAACTTCTTGTATGAGTTCCGGACATGTATTAAGTTTATGTTAGTGATTATTAACTAACGTGATTCAAATGCATTTTACAGTTCGCCAGGAACAAATTGTCAATACATCGATCAAACTGATCGCCAATCAGGGTATTCAGACCATGACGATTAAAAATATCGCCAAAGAAATCGGTGTTTCCGAGCCGGCGATCTACCGGCATTTTAAGAGTAAATTCGACATCATCTACGCAGTCATGGACTATTTTGATCACTACTCTCTGGAAGTATGTGAGATAATCGAAAATCCCGAATTAAATGCTATTGCCAGTATTGATCTGTTTTTTAAGAACCGTTATCGCTTTTTTGCCGATCACCCGGAACTGACCAAGGTGATGTTTTCCGAGGAAGCCTTTCAATATGACGCCCAATTATCCCAAAAAATAATGCATATCATGCATCAGCATCGGGAGATTCTCCTGAAAATTATTGAAAAAGGCCAAAAAGACGGCCTGATACGGACAGATATCGGTTTTGATCACCTGTTTCATATTGTCATCGGTTCCATGCGTCTAATGGTCGACCGCTGGTGTTTCAGTAATTTTTCCTTTAATATTTATACCAAGGGAATGGCTCTTTGGGAATCGGTGAAGAAGATCCTATAGATATTTTTTTATCAAGGAATGTTAGTTAGTATTAACAAACAGGAGACAGAAATAAATGAAACGACAAATCATCAAAATTGATGACGAAAAATGCAACGGCTGCGGACTCTGCGTACCCAATTGCCCGGAAGGAGCTTTACAGATCATTGACGGTAAAGCCCGCCTGATCAGCGATCTTTTCTGCGACGGACTTGGCGCTTGTATTGGAAACTGCCCGGAAAATGCAATCACTACCGAAGAGCGTGATGCCGAACCTTATAACGAAGCCAGAGTGATAGAAAACATCATCGCTGCCGGACCAAACACAATTAAGGCCCACCTCAAACACCTGCTGGAACATGGTGAGTTTGGATTCTACCAGAAAGCGAAAGACATTCTTACTGAAAAAGGCATCCCTGTTCCGGAGATCAAAGAAACCAATTACGCCTGCGCCAGTGGTTGCCCGGGAAGCGCCACCCAGACAATTCCATCAACCGCAGAAGTTTCTACACCTGTCCCTTCTAACCTACAAAGTCATTTGCGGCAGTGGCCTATCCAGTTGCAGTTGATCAATCCTAATGCAGCCTACTTTGACGATGCCGATCTGCTGATCGCCGCGGATTGTGTTCCCTTTGCCTATGCCAATTTTCATGAGCGTTTTGTGAAAGGAAAAATCGTCATCACCTTCTGTCCAAAATTAGATCAAACCATCGATCAGTATATCCAGAAACTTGCAGCCATTATTCAAAATCACCAAATTAACTCAATAACAATTGCCAGAATGGAAGTCCCCTGTTGCTGCGGTACCGAAATAATAGTTCAGCGTACCATAGAAATGGCGGGTAAAGCGATGATGGTAAAAGTTAATGTCATTTCAATCAAAGGAGAAATACTATGAAACAAATTAGTATCGGAAAATTGTCAGCCCTGCTGGACTACCAGGAAAATGCCGTAGTCAGCCGGGAATTAATCAAAAAAGCCACCGGAAACGTAACGCTTTTTGCATTCGATAAAGCTCAGGGGCTCAGCGAACATTCTGCGCCTTTCGATGCGCTGGTGCAAATTTTAGACGGTGAAATGGAAATCACAATCTCCAGCCAACCGCACTCCGTGAAATCCGGTGATTTCATCATAATGCCGGCCAACGATCCCCACGCCCTCACGGCGTTGACGCCAGTGAAAATGCTTTTAACCATGATCAAATCATAAAGGAGGATACTATGAGTATGTTTTGTTTTCAATGTCAGGAAACCGCCAAGAACACCGGTTGCAACCTTCGCGGTGTTTGCGGAAAACAGGAGTCCACATCAAATCTTCAGGATTTGTTGATCTATGTCTTGAAAAGCATTTCTGCTATAGCCAATACAGCCGGGGATACCGACCCAAAAACCGGTCTTTTTATTGCTCAATCACTATTTACCACGATTACCAACGCCAACTTCGACGATGATGTGTTCATTACCCGAATTCGGGAAGCCCTTAAACTGCGTGAGGAATTGAAAGAAAAGCATGCCGGCGTCATCACCGATAAACTTCCCGAAGCAGTTTTTTGGATTGCTGATTCGGTAGAGGAATTTCACGCAAAGGCCCAGGAGGTCGGCGTCCTCTCTGCCGCTAATGAAGATGTCCGCTCGTTGCGTGAATTATTAGTCATCGGTTTGAAAGGCATCGCTGCCTATGCTGATCACGCTGCTATATTAGGACATGAAGATCCGGTAATCTACGCTTTCCTTACCGAAGCACTGGCCTCCACGACCAAGGACTTGTCCGTAAATGAGATGGTCGCTATGGTCCTGAAAGCCGGTGAATTCGCTGTTAATACGATGGCCTTGCTGGATAAAGCCAACACTACTACCTATGGAAATCCCGAAATTACCAAAGTGAACCTTGGCGTGCGCAACAATCCCGGTATCCTGATTTCCGGTCACGATCTTAAAGACATGGAAGAACTGCTCAAACAAACTGAAGGCAGCGGTGTAGATGTCTATACCCACAGTGAAATGCTGCCAGCCAATTACTACCCGGCTTTCAAGAAGTATGAGCATTTCGTCGGCAACTACGGCAACGCCTGGTGGAAACAAAGCAGCGAATTCGAGTCTTTCAATGGCCCGATCCTGATGACTACTAACTGTATCACTCCGGTGAAAGAGAGCTACAAAGACCGCATTTTCACCACCGGTATGGCTGGCTATCCCGGTGTCAAACATATTCCGGACCGTAAAAATAGTGAATCCAAGGACTTCTCTGAGATTATAAAACTGGCAAAAGCCTGTCCTCCACCAACGGAAATCGAAACCGGCGAAATCGTCGGCGGGTTCGCCCATGCCCAGGTGCTGGCATTGGCCGATAAAGTCGTCGGTGCCGTCAAGTCCGGCGCCATTAAGCGCTTTATTGTTATGGCCGGCTGCGACGGTCGCCAGAAAAGCCGCTCCTATTTTACGGAAGTTGCCGCAGAACTGCCAAAAGATACCATTATCCTGACTGCCGGTTGCGCCAAATACCGTTATAATAAACTGAATCTTGGTGACATCGGTGGTATTCCGCGTGTTCTCGATGCTGGTCAGTGCAATGACTCCTACTCTCTGGCGGTGATCGCCCTAAAACTGAAAGAAGTCTTCGGCCTGGATGATATCAATGATCTACCGCTTTCCTTCGACATTGCGTGGTACGAACAAAAGGCCGTCGCCGTATTACTGGCATTGCTCTTCCTGGGGGTCAAAGGCATCCGGCTGGGGCCCACATTACCTGCATTTCTCTCCCCGAATGTGGCCAAAGTTCTCGTTGAAAATTTCAACATCAAAGCCACCGGCGACGTCAAAGCCGATGTGGCAGCCATGATGGCGGGAAAGAATTGTATTATCGGGCTTATTTCCACCTGAATACAGGTTTACGGCTTCGGGAAATTCACCGGGCGGAGCTCACGGGCAATCTTATCAGAATATTTGACCCGTGCAAGCGGGGCAAAGTCCGAACTATTCCAGTAAATGACATTACCCGGGAATATTTCCAATGGTTAAAAGAAAATTCAAAACATAGTGATAGTTTTATCTCCCGGTCGTTTACAGAAGTATTACAGGGACTTGGATTGTATGAAATGACCGACGGTTCGACCCGTCACTTTCACCATTTACGGGATACCTTCGCCGTAATTTCTTACTATCAAACAAGGGACATTTTCCAAGTGGCTAAATGGTTAGGTCACACAAATAACGGCTTACCGGCAGTCAATACAACGGCCATATATGCAAATTTCGATGAAGAGCTACTCTATCAGGATTTTGGAAGTAAAAAACTTGTTATAAAAGACATTCAAAACGCACTATTAAGAAACTACTCATTGAACGCCGTTACAGTGGCTAAAGCAAAGGCTTCCAGAGTTGAAAAATCTAACTTTGAATTTGCCTATAATTAGGCTAAAGGGTAAACAAATTCACGTCAAGGGGTGAACGAAAAGGGTATACGGATGCAAGCGAATGAAAACAACAGACGAGGGAACAGACTAAAATTGACAACCCTCTTTTATGAAAATAACCGGATATTTCCGGTCGATATGAATGTTAAAAGTGCCTGTTTTCCGTCGGTTGAGCGGGTGAAGGGAATCGAACCCTCGTATCAAGCTTGGGAAGCTTGTGTTCTGCCATTGAACTACACCCGCATTTAAAAAGCGCAATTAATTTAATAGTATTGAACTATTTTCAAAATCATTTTAAGTATTTTCAGACTCATTTTCCAGTCTCCGACGGTAAAAATAATATGTTGATTTCAATAAGCTTTATTAATTGAATATTTACAAGAATTTGTGGTGATCCCCGTCGATAAATACAAAATCTTGTGTTTTGTCTTGACATATTTCATACATAGTTTTATATTTCCGATGACGATTATATGCTTACCACAAGGTGGCCTCAAAATAAAAGAGTTTTTTAAGGAGTTTTTTTGGTGTCTGAACCCATTGCCATTAATTTCGAATTTCAAAAACGAGACACACGGGAAGACATTACTCAGATGAGTGTGCCAGCTCAACCGCTAAAAAAAGAGCAGAGAGCCGAAACTGTCTTCTCGGAAAATGCTCTGGAAGTACTTAAACGCCGGTATTTATTGCGGGATAAATCCGGTAAAACCATCGAAACGCCAGACGATCTGCTGCAGCGTATTGCAAACGCCATTGCGGAACCGGATTCCAATTTTACGAGCAAAGCTAATGTACAGAAAACTGCCGAAAAATTTTATGCAATGCTGCAGAATAAGGATTTCCTGCCAAATTCACCTACAATAATGAACGCCGGGCGTGAACTCGGTCAGTTATCGGCCTGTTTTGTTCTGCCGGTTGACGACTCGATGGAATCAATTTTCCAGACCCTGAAAGATACAGCATTGATTCACAAAAGTGGCGGTGGTACCGGATTTTCTTTCAGCCGGATTCGACCCAAGAAAAGTATCGTTAAATCCACCAGTGGTGTTGCCAGCGGGCCGGTTTCTTTTATGAAAGTCTATAATGCATCGACAGAAGCGGTGAAACAGGGTGGTACGCGCCGGGGTGCCAATATGGGCATTCTGCGTGTCGATCACCCGGATATTCTGGAATTCATCGATTGTAAAAAAAATAATACCGATTTGACGAATTTTAATATCTCTGTCGCTATTACCGATGATTTTATGGAAAAAGTCAGAAAACGGGAGCAGTATGAGCTGATTAATCCCGTCGATGGCAGTGTCACAGGCACGTTAAATGCCGCCGATGTTTTTAAACTTATTGCGAGGAATGCCTGGGAAAACGGCGATCCGGGTGTCATATTTATTGACAAAATCAATAAAATGAACCCTACTCCCAGATTAGGCGATATCGAAGCGACAAATCCTTGTGGCGAACAGCCGCTTCTGCCGAACGAAGCATGCAACCTTGGGTCAATCAATCTCGCAAATTTCATTCAAGTAGGAAAAATCGATTACAAGCAGATGCAAGAGACTATCGATACATCGATTCATTTCCTCGATAACGTCATCGAAGCGAATCGCTACCCTCTGAAAAAAATTGATACGATGGTTAAAAAGAGTCGCAAAATCGGGCTTGGTGTTATGGGATTCGCAGACGTATTATTTAAACTTAAGATTCCCTATAATTCGGAAGAAGCTCTGCAACTGGCCGATGAAATGATGTGTTTCATCTACAAACATGCCCGTGAAGCCAGCGTCAAACTGGGCGAATCGCGGGGAACTTTCCCCGCCTGGAACGAAAGTATCTATTTTCCTGATGGTCCCAAACTGCGTAACTCAACATTCACCACAATTGCACCAACAGGTACCATCTCCATGCTGGCAGACTGTAGCAGCGGTATTGAGCCAATCTTTTCGCTGGTTTTCACGAAACGGGTCATGGACGGTACGGATTTACTGTATGCAAATCCCTATTTTGAAAATGCCTGTAAAGAAGCCGGTATATACTCGCAAGAGTTAATGAAAAAGGTCGCCGAAAAGGGTTCAATCCAGCATATTGATGAAATTCCTGAAGCTATCAAAAATATATTTGTCACTGCCCACGATATCACACCGGAATGGCATGTTCGCATGCAGGCGGCTTTTCAAAAATGGACCGATGCAGCAGTTTCAAAGACCTGCAACTTCCCTAAAACCGCAGCGGTACAGGAGGTAATGGACGCTTACTGGCTGGCTTATGAAGCCGGTTGCAAGGGGATTACCATATATCGCGACGGAAGTCGCGATGAACAGGTTCTCTATATTGGGGATAAGATCGCCCAAAAAACAGCCCAGGAAGCAGGTGTCTTTCAACAACCGATAAATGAAACAAACCGCATTCATCCCCGGGTCCGACCACAGGATACCAGAGGAACTACCAAACGGGTTCGGACCGGGCTTGGAACACTGTACGTTACAATTAATGAAGATGATACCGGGCTCTGTGAAGTTTTTACAAACATCGGAAAAGCCGGCAGTCAGGCACAGGTGGAATCGGAAGCAATCAGTCGCCTGATATCACTCGCACTTCGCTCCGGAATCGATACCCGGGATGTCATCAAACAGCTAAAAGGAATCGGCGGACCCAGTCCTATCTGGGAGAACGGAACTCAGATACTCTCTACTCCCGATGCGATCGCGAAGGCTCTGGAATGGTATCTTGAGGAACGCGAAGGTAAGAAAAAGGGTACACCATCACATCCTCAATTCCTGTTCAATGATGTCGTTCCGGAACAGGCTGTTCAGAAAGTATCGGCAATTCAGGGAAAAATTGCTCAAGCCGGCAATAAGAAATCCATCACAACCTGCCCGGATTGCGGTGCAACAGTCTATCATGAAAGCGGTTGCGTCTCCTGTACATCCTGTGGGTTTTCAAAATGCTGACAAACCATACCTTATAGCATAAAAAAAGGGGCTTATCAAAAGCCCCTTTTTTTCATCCCCGTTCAAATATCCCTATTCATCCAAAATATCTTTTTCCTTTTTCTTAAAAAGATTGTCAATTTCCTGAATAAATTTATCCGTCAGTTTCTGTATACTTTCCAGGCCGTCATGACTTTGATCTTCTGAGATTTCATGTTCTTTTTCCAATTCTTTGAGCATATCATTGGCGTCACGACGAACATTTCGGACAGCGACCTTGCCTTCTTCAGCAATTTTATGCGCAAACTTGACCAATTCCCGACGGCGTTCTTCAGTTAATGATGGAATCGGTAAACGCAACAGGTTTCCATCGGCCTGGGGATTAAGCCCCAGATCAGCTGCTTTAATCGCTTTATCAACAGCAGCCACGGCATGTTTATCAAACACCTGAACGACCAGCAGTCGGGGATCCGGTGTCGCCACATTGGCAATCTGTCTCAGCGGAATTAATGACCCGTAATAGTCCACTTTTATGGAATCCAGAATCGCCGGATTTGCCCTACCTGTACGGATAGCCGCAAGGTCCTGATGAGCTGAATCGACACTTTTCTTCATACGATTTTCGGTATCTTTCAAGACATCATTAAGCATGATCACCTCTGGAAATGAGTGTACCTATATCTTCGCCAGTCAGCAACCGGCGAAGGTTACCTTTTACATTCATATTATAAACCAGAATAGGGAGTTTATTATCCTGACAGAGGGTAATTGCAGTCAGGTCCATAACCTTTAGCTGGTTTTCCACGACGGTTTGATAGTTGAGTGTTTTAAATAATATTGCATCCGGATGCTTTACCGGATCTTTATCGTAAACCCCATCAACTTTCGTCGCTTTTATTATAGCGTCGGCGTGAATTTCCACAGCCCTCAATGCTGCACCGGTATCGGTACTGAAGAATGGACGTCCCGTGCCGGCACTGAAAATTACGATTTGACCATTTTTCAGATATTCTTCGGCTTTCCTTATAATCATCGGTTCAGCCACATCAATCATCTGAATGGCTGACATAACAGTGACTTTCATCCCTTTCGATTCCAGAGCATCCTGAACAGCCAGGGCATTGATGACCGTTGCCAGCATTCCCATGTAGTCTGCTTTGACCCGATCCATCCCGCGTTCACTGGCTGCCAGCCCGCGAAATATATTACCGCCACCAATGACAATACCCAGCTCAATCCCAAGATCTTTGGCGGATTGAATTTCCGTACAAACATCGTCAAGAACAGCCGGATCAATGCCAAAACCTTTAGCCCCGGCAAGCGCCTCCCCTGAAAACTTCAGTAAAACACGCTGGTATTTCGCTTTTAACATATATTTATCTGGCTTTTAACAGTGTTTAATTGTTTTCGCCTAACTGAAAACGAACAAAACGGGAGATATTTATATTCTCACCGATTCGGGCAATCGTTTCAGTTAAATAATCCTTGATTGTTTTCTGAGGATCTTTTACAAAGGCCTGTTCCAGCAGGCAGTTTTCCTGGAAATATTTATCGAGTTTACCATCGACGATGCGTTCCAGAATATTATCTGGTTTGTTTTGTGTACGAGCCTGTACCATATAGATTTCGCGTTCTTTTGCGATCAAGGCCATATCAATTTCTTCACGACGGATAGCGGCGGGATTCGTGGCCGCGATGTGCATCGCAATATCTTTCACAAATTCCTGAAAACCTTCGTTTTTGGCAACAAAGTCGGTTTCGCAATTGACTTCAATCAGTACACCGAGTTTATTACCAGGATGAATGTATGACCAGATGAGACCATCTTTGACTTCACGATCGGCTTTCCTTTCAGCCTTGGCTTTACCTTTTTTGCGTAGAATATCTATGGCTTTATCAATATCGCCCTCGGCTTCAACCAGGGCGCCTTTGCAATCCATCATACCAATGCCGGTTCTATCTCTGAGTTCTTTTACCTGAGCGGCAGTAATTTCCATTCTTTAGATTCCTTTCGAAATTAATTCGCCAGTTCCTATTTATCTTCTGCGGCTGCGGAAGGAACATCCACCAGCCTTGAACTTTTGGCTTCCAGTATGGCATTGGCCAATTCAGAAATAATCAGTTGAATTGCCTGGATTGAATCATCATTTGCCGGAATTGGGAAATCAACTTCTGTTGGATCAGCGTTCGTGTCCAAAATTGCTATAACCGGAATATCCAGACGTTTGGCTTCTTTGACAGCAATATCATCATGCAGAATATCAACAACAACCAGAACATCAGGGATTCTCTTCATATCTTTAATACCGCGATGCAGATCGGCTAATTTCACACGTTCCCGTTCTAGGGAAAGTTTCTCTTTTTTTGTCAGGTTTTCATCATAACCCGATGATTTATCTTTTTCGAGCTTCAGAAGATGACGAATACTCTTTTTAATTGTTGAGAAATTAGTGAGTGTCCCGCCCAGCCAGCGTTCCACAACATAAAACATACCGGCCCGGTCGGCCTCTTTCTGGATAATATCTTTGGCCTGTTTTTTAGTACCCACAAAAAGGACATCGCCGCCTTTGCGAACCGTCTCGCGGAGAAAGCGAGATGCTTCGTCAAGACATTCAACCGTTTTTTTCAGGTCAATAATATGGATACCATTTTTTGACATAAAAATGAAGCCCTTCATTTTGGGATTCCATTTTCTGGTTAAATGTCCAAAATGGGCGCCTGATTTCCAGAGTTGTTCGAATGTTACATTACTCATAAAATCTATCTTTCTTCTATTAACGTTTGGAGAACTGGTATGCCCGGCGTGCGCCTGCCAGACCGTATTTTTTCCGTTCCACAACCCGGGCGTCTCTGGTCAGAAAACCGGCTGGTTTCAATTTACTTCTTAGTTCCGGATTATATTTTTCCAAAGCCCGCGCCAGCGCCAGCCTGATGGCTCCGGCCTGTCCGGACAATCCACCACCATTAACATTGACACGGATATCAAACTGCCCCATAGCATCACACAATTCAAGCGGTTGTTTGATAATCTGTTTCAGGTTTTCACGACCAAAATAGTCGTCTAGAGCACGTTTATTAACGGTTATGGTGCCTTCACCGGCAGCCATTCTTAAACGGGCGACAGCCCGTTTCCGACGACCGAGAGCAATATATTCTATTTTCGGCATATCTTGACTATCCTTCTAATTCAATTATTTCGGGTTTTTGAGCCTGATGCGGATGCTCGGGACCGGCATAGACTTTCAATTTGTGAAACAATTTCCGGCCAAGCGTGTTGCGAGGCAACATTCCTTTGACAGCCCGGCTGATAATCTCCTCGGGGTGCTTGTCCATTGCCTCTTTATAGCTTTCAAAACGACCGCCGCCAATATAGCCGGAGTGTGTGAAATAATTTTTCGTCTCGGCTTTCCGACCGGAGAGTCGAACCTTGTCGGCATTAACAACGACAATAAAATCACCGGTGTCCATGTGAGGGGAAAAATAGGGTTTATTTTTTTCCCCTTAAAATTGATGCTACCTGACTGGCCAAACGACCCAGGACCATGCCTTCGGCATTAACAACATACCATTTCTGGTTAATTTCATCAAGTTTTGGATAATATGTCTTATACATTCCTTCTCTCATACCTACAGTTAAAACAGCGGGTAAACTTACAATCCGGCAGTTTTATAATCAAGATTTTTTTAGACAGTAAAACTTAATCCTAAAAGGTGATATAATGACCTTTCGTAAAGACTCCTTTTACCCGACCTGAGAACTCATTTCCAATAAAAGGAGTATTAAAGGATTTCGAATAGATATTCTGACGACCGAACACCCACCATTCTTTTGTATTTACAATCGTAATATTGGCATACTCCCCAATTTTAAAGCCCGGTAGTGGTAAATTCATCAGTGCCGCCGGTTTGACGGTCAGCAGCTTCACCAACTCCATCAGTGTCAGTTTTTCCGTGTGCACCAGATGGGTCATTGCCAGACTGAATGCGGTCTCGAGCCCTATCATTCCAAAGGACGCCAGATCCAAGGACGTCTCTTTCGTATCAATAACATGGGGAGCGTGATCTGTGGCAATGGCGTCAATGGTTCCATCCTGCAACCCCTCAATAATCGCCAGACGGTCTTTCTCGGTTCGTAACGGCGGTGCCACTTTTCCATTGGCATTGAAGCTGCGCATATATTCATCGGTTAGCGAAAAATGATGCGGTGTTGCTTCAGCCGTAACAGCAATTCCCTTTGCCTTTGCCTGACGAATCAGTTCCACCGAGCCTGCCGTGGAAACATGGGGAATATGAATCCGGCCATTGACGAACTCCGCAATCATCAGGTCTCTGGCAATCATTATTTCTTCAGCAATGGGCGGATTTCCGGGAATTCCCAACTGGGTGGATACGGTTCCCTCATTCATGATACCATCGGCTTTTAGAACTGGATCTTCGGCGTGATTGATGATCGGTTTACCGGTAATTTTGGAATATTCCAGAGCATTTCGAAATAGTTGACCATCTGAGATCGGCGATCCGTCATCGGAAAATGCGACAGCCCCGGCCTCTGTCAATTCAACCATTTCAGTCAGTTCCTCGCCGTTTCGTTTTTTTGTGATAGCTGCAACCGGATAGACGTCCACCAATTCAGATTCGGCTTTTTCATAAATAAAGCGTACAGTTTCCCTGTTATCAATTGCCGGGTTGGTATTTGGCATACAGCAAACCTGAGTAAACCCGCCGGCCAGCGCTGCCCGGCAGCCGGTCTCGATGGTTTCACTGTTTTCATAACCCGGTTCACGAAAATGCACATGCAGGTCAATGAATCCCGGAACTATATGAAATCCCTTCAGATTGACGATTTCCTTCGCTTCTTTTTCAGGTATATCTTTTTCGATCTTTTTAATTTTGCCCTTTTCGATCAACAGATCGGCATTGACTATTTGCTCCACGAATGGATCAACGATCTGGGCATTTTTAAATAAAATCGATGTCTCAATGGCTCTTTTTGGCATATTTTTTCTCCCTATCTTCCACCGGCTAATAAAAAGAGGATCGACATCCTGACGGCAACTCCGTTTAAAACCTGGTGTAAAATTAGCGAATGTTCACTGTCAGCAACATCAGTGTCGATTTCCACACCCCGGTTTATCGGTCCGGGATGCATAATCATAATTGGTCGTTTCAGTTTGCTTAACCTCTGCTGAGTAATTCCGTAGACATTCCGGTATTCCCGCATTGATGGTATCAGCCCTTTCCCCTGTCGCTCTTTCTGAATCCGCAGCACATTAATGACATCCGCGAATTCCAACGCTTCTTCCAGATTATAGGTCACTTTAACGCCAAGGGATTCGACGTCGTAAGGCATAAAGGTTGGCGGACCACAGAGCAGAACATTGGCTCCCATGGTCTTTAAACCAAAAATATTTGACAATGCAACCCGGCTGTGCCGGATATCTCCGATAATTGCGACATTGACACCCTCCAGCGATCCCAATTTTTCCTTCATTGACATCATATCCAGAAGCGCCTGGGTCGGATGTTCATGGGTTCCGTCACCGGCATTGATGACAATAGCATCAACGAATTGCGACAGCAGTTTCACCGAACCGGGAGTCGGATGCCGCATTATGACCACATCCATTTTCATCGCAAACAGGTTCTGAATAGTATCGCGCAGGCTTTCGCCCTTCGTCAGACTACTGCTTGAAGCGGAGAAATTAATGGTGTCCGCCGAAAGCCGTTTCTCTGCCAATTCGAAAGAGATTCGTGTCCGGGTTGAATTTTCGAAGAACAGGTTCACCACTGTAACACCCTTTAATGTAGGTACTTTTTTTATTGGGCGTTCCAGCACTTCCCGGAAGGAAAAAGCCGTATCCAAAATCGTGTTAATATCTTCCTGGGAAACGTTTTCCAGTCCCAGCAGGTGCTTAATTCTCAAATTCATTGCTGCACCTCCACCAGCAGAATTTCATCCCGGTCATCAATCTCCTTCATATGTACCCGAACCTCTTCATTTTTTGCAGTAGGTACACTTTTTCCAATGTAATCAGCCTTAATCGGTAACTCCCGGTGGCCCCGGTCAATTAATACAGCTAACTGGATCGCAGACGGACGACCAAAATCCATGAGTGCATCCATCGCCGCACGGATTGTTCGGCCGGTGTAGATGACATCATCCACTAAAATCAAAATCTTGTCATCCACATCAAAAGGGATTTCCGTGATTTCCATCGCGGGCAACTGTTTAATCCGATAGTCGTCGCGATACATGACCGTATCCAGAACACCCACCGGAATTGCAGTGCCTTCGACTTCCTCTATCTTTTTCGCAATCCGCCTCGCCAGGAATTCTCCCCGGGTCCGAATCCCGATGATGCCAATATTTTCGGTACCTTTACAACGCTCAATAATTTCATGCGCCAAGCGGGTAATCGTGCGTTTCAACGCCATTTCATCCATCAGATGAGAACGTGTTTTAAAATTCATGGTGTCCTCCCAAAATAAAAAAATCCACCGGCTGTCTGGCGGATATCTTCTTTTTCTTATGCCCTTTCCAACTCACGGGTTAGGATTAAAAGGCTCCTCTGTTTAACGTTACGTAAATTTAGATGAAGATTAGCAAAAAGTCCAGTTGTTTTAGAGAATTTATTCCAGCAATTAATTGCCTGACATTCTGAATCATTTCAATCGACGTGCTTATTTTACCTGAATAGTCCCCTTTCGGTAATAAAATTTATCACCACGATTCATAGCACAAATTATCGGAGTTGAGACTCCTTTTTGACGGGCTTCGTCCTTAAACTCCTGATAGGCAGAACTGAAGTATTCTCCGTTATGCATGGGAAAAACAACTTTTGGTTGCAGTTTTTCAATGGCATGATAATTCCCAATCCGGACCGCAATATTATCTCCAAAATTGCACCCGCTGTTCGGCAAGAATGCAATGTCAATTTTTGAGGTCTGCCGGGCTATATAATCAATTTCCGGAGTATAATCACCGGACAGATCCCGCTTTCTGTTGGCATGGTCCCCGGCATGAAAAAGCGTCAATCCATCAACATTTACCAGAAACCCAACACCGGTATCATTTGAATAAATTGTCCCGATATCGACGTCATCGTTTGTCTTCTGTGCTCTCGGACCCATAAATTCATATCCGGAAAATTGCTCCGGTTGATGTCCCAGAATATAATTGATTTTCGAAACGTGATCTCTCCACTGAAATATTTCCGGGATAAAGTGATCCTGGTGTTCATGGGATAAAAGACTAATACATTCAAATCCTTTATTTCTTCCGGAGTGATATATCCCGACCTGAGAAAAATCTCATCGGGTTTGTTTTCAGTTTCCCAGTAATCAAAAATCAACAAATGGTTCTGGGTTTTCACGGCATCACTCTGTCCACGAACTGCGGCTATATGCAATACATTCATCCCGGTTAAGCTGTCCGTGATCTCAACCGAACCACTATATTGCAGCATAAGTTGCAGAAGTGCCGGCTTGCCGCTGCGGACACTTTCCAACAGAGCGGATACTCCTCTATTATCGGTAATGTCCGGTTGTGCACCGGCTTTTAATAACATTTCTGTAAGCGCCGGATCGCCTCTGAATACGGAATTCATCAAAGGAGTTGCTCCAGGGTTGTTAGGTATATTGACATTGACCCCGGCCTCCAGCAAATACTTGAGCATTTCAGGATTTCGGCCAAATAAAGCCATATGCAACAGGCTGTTTCCTTCCTGGTCCTTTTCATCTAATGAAAATCCGTTTTCAGTAAAGTATTTAAACATTTCAATTTGGCCGGACAATACTGCCATCAATACAGCACCCCGATTATTATCGGTTTTGGCAGAACTGTCCGCACCATTTTGCAGCAGGTAATCAACAATATCGATATGCCCCCGGGAAGTCGCGAATAACAACGCCGTCATCCCGAAATTATCACGGCTGTTTATTTTTGCACCATTGGCAACCAGGTATCTGACAATCTCAGACTTCCCGGCCGCACAGGCAGCAATGGTGTACTGCCTTCGTTATCACCGGCCTCCAAATCGGCCCCCTTGTCGATTAATAAGGAAACCACTTCAATCTTTCCCGCAATGGCCGCTTGCGATAATGGCGGCAGATTATTACTGTCCTTTGCATTTAACCATTCCTGATGCTGATCCAGCAAACGTGTAATGTTTTCCACATCTCCGGAGCGGATGAATTGATGAAATTCCTCCAGGGATTCCTCAGCGAATAATGGAAAAATACAAAAACAAACTAAAAGCAATGTGGTTAATTTTTGTGATTTAAACATACTCTGTCACCCCCTATTTTAACTAATTGTATTTGTGACCATACAAAGTAAGATTAAAAATATTTTGCGAGAGTCAACAGGCTTATTCTATAAACGGTTAATAGAATAGAGAAGTGGTAATTCAATTTTTATAATATTACAGCTCAAGTAATCCGAATCGGACATTGATAATACTATAGTGAATCTCTAAATTCGCCTCAGGTATCAATTTATTGAGCACAGAATAATGCCAACCATTTCCTCCACTGAATTATTTAAACGCAGCCAGGAACTGAATACCTTGTTGAGTCCCTGCGAACTCTGTCCCCGGAGATGTCTCGCTCACCGACGGGAAGGTCAGTCTGGTTATTGTCAACTGGGTGATACTGTCCTGTTATCCAGTGTTCTTCCTCATCATGGCGAAGAACCACCAATTTCCGGAATCCATGGTTCGGGAACTGTGTTCCTGTCCGGTTGCAATGCCGGCTGCATTTTTTGCCAGAACTACCAGATAAGTCACCTTAAAATGGGTCAAATAATATCTATAGAAGAATTGTCTCAGCAATATCTGCATCTGCAGAAAACTGGTTGTCACAATATAAACTGGGTCACTCCGACACCCCACCTGCCATTTTTAGTCGAGGCCTTAGCCGACGCTGTTAGCAAAGGATTAACTATTCCACTGGTTTATAACACCAATGGATATGACCGGCATGAAATCCTTCAGCTACTGGATGGAATTGTTGATATATATTTACCCGATATGAAATATGGCTCCGATCACTGGGCTGAACAATTTTCCAAGCTCCCGGATTACACAGCTATTAGTGTTGCGGCAATTCGTGAAATGTATCGTCAGGTTGGAACATTGCAGCTGGATAAAAATCATATTGCACAGCGTGGCTTGTTAATCCGGCATCTGGTTCTACCGGAAGGCACCGCCGGCAGCAGCAAGGTATTTCAATCTATCGCAGCAATTGATCCGCAAATTCCGGTCAGTATCATGGCCCAATATCATCCCTGTTATCAAGCGATCAGCCATCCCATTCTTGGAAAACGGATCACATTGAAGGAATATCAACAGGTTCTGGAAGTATTCGAAGAATCCGGATTGGGGAATGCCTATCTCCAGGACATTACAGACCTTGAGCAGCAGGACACATTTTTCCCGGATTTTGAAAAACCGGCTGACAGAATCTTTAAAAAATAATCATCATTTGCCAATGCAGCCATTTTAAAGATCGCCCTGTCAAGGTATCCTGTTTTATTATGATTAATAGCGATTATTTTCCAAGGACAACCAGATTAATATTTTGAAAGTCTAAGACAGCACTCGGTATGATTAATATGACACAAAAGCAACAAAATAAAAGGGGCAAAAATGTTTAAAAATTACATGAAAATCGCCTGGCGCAGTATTTTTCGCTATAAGATATATTCCTTTCTGAATATCGGTGGGCTCGCTATTGGAATAGCCAGTTTTTTATTTATTCTTTTTTATGTTGTAGATGAACTATCCTATGATAAACATCATTCCAAAGCGGATAATATTTACCGGGTATGTCGTCTGTACATCGCCAATGGCGTTGAAGAAGATGCCGTAACATTATCATGGCCGGCAGGTCCTGCTCTCCAAAATGCTTATCCGGCAATGATTAAAAAGTATGTACGTTTTTTCAATTTCCAGACGCCCAAGCTGATGGTTGAATATGAACAGAAAAAATTCAATGAGCGACGGTTTTTCCTGGCAGATTCCACCGTATTCGATGTGTTTGATTATGAATTTGTGTTTGGTAATCCCGATGGCGCTCTCGATCGCCCTTTTACAATTCTCATCACCGAAAGTATCGCTCAAAAGTATTTCGGCGACGAAAATCCCCTCGGTAAATCGCTGACTGTTGAACGGCAGGGTGAATTTGAGATCACCGGAGTTATAAAAGACCTACCTTCTCAGTCTCATCTTATATTTGATTTCCTGGCGTCCATGAGCACCGTTCCCCAGATTTTCGGCGGCCAGTTTCCCCAGACCTGGATCTGGAACCCCTGCTGGACATACATACTCTTCGAAGATGGAGTCAATCCGGATCAACTCACCGAACGGTTTCCGGAGTTTCATCAGAACCACTATTTTGATTTTCCCAATCAGGATATCACCCTGCACCTGCAAAAGCTCACGGATATTCATCTCCATTCCAACCTGGTTTACGAAATCACCCAGAACAGCAACATCACATACATATATCTCCTGTCCGCAATTGCTATCTTTATTCTGGTTATTGCCAGCATTAATTTCATGAACCTTGCAACGGCAGCCTCAGCCGGAAGAGCCAAGGAAATTGGTATCAAAAAAGTTCTGGGCGCCAATCGTTCACAATTAATTACTCAGTTCCTGGGAGAATCAATTGTTACAGCCTATCTTGCCCTGATCGTCGCTATTATCATCATGCTTATTCTCTTAACGCCGTTTAATAATTTTGCCGGAAAATTATTCACTCCGGGCATATTCCTGAAGACCGGCAATCTTATCCTGGTGATCTCGCTGGGAATAATACTGGGAATCAGTTCCGGCATGTACCCGGCATTCTTTCTGTCCGCCTTTCAACCGGTCAAAGTCCTTAAAGGCACACTCGCCAAAGGCAGTAAGAGTGGATTTGCCCGAAAAATACTGGTCATCGTACAATTCACCATTTCAATCGCGCTGATTGTGGGAACATTGGTGGTCTTCAGACAGATTCGCTACATGCGCAGCGCGGAATTGGGTTTTAATAAGGAACATGTCATTGCTCTGCCGGTTTTCAACACCGGTATCCTGCGTCAATACGATGCCTTCATTAATGAAGTCAAACAGCACCCCCAGGTTGTAAATGCGGTCGGTATGGAAGATCTGTTGGGCGTTGATCACAACACCCGCCAATTTTTTATCGAAGGTTACGATCCGGATAAACCGCTTTACTATCCCGGCTATTTTGTGAAATACGACTTTCTGGAAACCTTTGACATCCAGGTTGTTGCCGGCCGCTCCTTTTCCCGGGAATTTCCGGCGGATACGCTGGAAGCCATTATGATCAATGAGGCCATGGTACAGCATCTGGGCTGGACCAATGAAAATGCCATCGGCCGCAGTATCCGCAGCAACGGTAATGAACGGGTGGTTGGCGTGTTTAAAAACTTCAAAGCCATGTCACTGCATAAACCGGAATCCACTTTCATCCTGGATATGACTCAACCGCGATTCCGGGGATTCATGCGCTATATCGGTGTGCGTGTCAAATCCGGCAATTATCAGGATTTCATTCCATTCCTGGAAGAAAAATGGAAACAGTTCGAACCCGACCGACCCTTTGAATATACCTTCCTGGATCAGGAAATCTATAAATTGTACAACAATGAAGAAAAATTCGGACAACTAAGTGTCGTTCTCACTATTCTGGCAATTATTATCGCCTGCCTGGGACTGTTCGGACTGACCTCATTTCTGGCCACCCAGCGAACCAAGGAAATCGGTATTCGGAAAGTGTTGGGTTCGACTGTTCCCGGACTGGTTTACCTGATCTCCCGGGATTTTCTGAGTCTGGTATTATTGTCCAATGTTATTGCGATTCCGCTGTCTTTCTGGGTCATGCGCAGCTGGCTGCAGAATTTCGCCTACCGGACAAGCATTGGCCTATCAGCCTTTGTCATCGCGGCCTTTGCAGCACTGATCATCGCTTTCCTGACAGTGAGTTACCAGGCAATCAAAACCGCTTTGATAAATCCGTCAAAAGCATTGCGGTACGAATAAATACAATAAAAACTTTATGATATTATCAACCTTGCGAAGGTTTTGAACCTTCGCAAGGCTTTGCGTATTGCTATCCCCCAACCCGCTTGACAGTCCATCCCCTGATCTGTAATTCTTCCACCAGCCTGTCCCGGTGATCGCCCTGAATTTCGATGACGCCGTCTTTCACAGTGCCGCCGGAGCCGCATTTGGTTTTCAATTCCTTCGCCAGGAATTTCAGTTCAATCTCATTCAATGGAATTCCGGTGATGAGCGTAACGCCCTTGCCCTTGCGGCCTTTGGTTTCCCGGCTGACCCGGACAATACCATCACTATATATAACTGATTGATTCTGTTTGCAATTGCATTCCTCTTTGGATTGGCCGCAATCCGGACACATACGGCCTTGTTCCGTGGAATACACCAAACCTTTATTCTTCATATTTATTCAATCGCTTTTAATATCTTTATTATCCTTTTCCTTAATCCGGCATTTCAGAATTCGGTTCTTTTGTAGCGGATTCTGCGGATTACCTGCCAGGTAAATATACTTTTTATTAAATCCTAAAAACCGATTTTTTAACTCCAAATCATCGAAGAATCGTTGCAGGTCTTTTGATAATACCTGGAGATAATCGTGATCATCACCGCCGGAGAATTCCGCTAAGTCTATTCCTTCCGTGTAATTCTGAAAATTATAATAATGATGCCGGTAGGTGTCTTTGAGGAAGTTTTCAAAATTGCCGATGGTCTTGAAGTAAGTGATCACATAGGGTCCATGCTGAAAGATCCGCTGCATTACCGAACACCCGTGAATATAATCGAACAGCGGTTTTAAATTGTCCTCCAGAAAAATATCCTCTTTAAAATCCTCCGGAATTGGTTGAAAAGAAGTTCTCTCGTGATAGATAATTTCCTGGAACTCAAGGAATTCATTCAAGCGGGTAATATACGGAACATTGGCTTCGATCAGGTCAACCTGGTCATCGACACAGGCAAAATCATACGACTGTAATGGACGAATCGAACGGCGATATACTTTCGAATAGCGACCGCCCCGAAATAATTCCGTAAGCTCCGGCCAGTAAAACTTGCCGATCAAATTAAGGTTCTTCAGATCGTTTCGATAGTACGGGCCCTGTTCATGGCCCGCCAGAAAAATATAGCGGTGATCAACAATTTGAGCATCGCAATAGGGAGACAGGAAAAAGGTTTTATTGGTTTCCTGGACCATATATGCAACACTATCCGCCGCTTCTTTGGATTCATAGACAATCCGGTTGCGTTTCGGGTGGAACTGGTTCATTTCAAATTCAACGATATACCCGATGAAATTCCCCTCTAAATCAAATTCCGATATCGTCTGATTAATGGCATCCACCACCATGATATGCCCGTTGGGGAGTTTATCGATATCGGTAATGGCATTAAAACAACCAGGATATGCCCCTTTTTTTCCGAAATAATGGCGGACATGTCCCGCAGGATCATAGATTGAAACCTGTTTGCTAATATGATCCGCGAAGGTAAAACTGCCATCGTCATTGAAGAAAAAACTCCCGAAATCGCGATAGATATTTTCCGGTTGTTCCGGTTTGAACGTATCGACAATTTCCAGCACAGGCCGGCTCTGCGACGATTCATTCCGAGACAGCAGGAATGAGCAACTATTCCCGGAGAGCAGTAAAATGATAACAATCAGCCCGGAAATAAAGAAAGAATGGTTGATAATTTTCCGCATAGTTTAATATAATCCTAAAAATACCGGACTGTACAGCGCCGGTTTTCTGGGAAACCCATAATTATCTATCACAATCAGTCCAATCAAAGATCATTCAATTTCCGGGATTGATCTTTTTGATGATGCCCATTAAACGCCAGGGTTCGCCGTTTCCATCAGTAATCAGCCAGGCCTGTGTCCTGATTGGAACAGATGTTTTATCCTTGCGAATATATTCCTTTTCATAAATATCACAGAAACCGCGCTTCATAACCTGGTTAATCCGTAAATCGTTCTCCATTTTGTGCCATTTAACCGGTGTAATTTGCTCGTAGCTCAATTGCCGGGCTTCTTCCAGAGTATAACCAATTATATCAAGATACTTTTGATTCGCCTCCTGAATCATTCCATCCATGGAAACAAATACAATCCCCTCATTAATATTTTCATTCAGGAAATGGGTCAGTGTGAAAAATTTTGCGTCACATTTGGGGATGCAGCTGCCCTCTTCCCGATCACAGGATATTTGCAGACCTAGCAGAAAAATTAACATGAATAATGTGCCGGAACACGATTGCTTGTTTTTTATAAAAAACCTCCTCATTTATGTACTTATTCCTCTCTCCTGGGATTAATGTCATACAATTACGATCGAAATACCGGCAAAAGTAATACTGCTCCATAACTGACCACGAATCCGATGACTCCGGTCAGCAAGCCAATCCACAGCCACTTCATGAAAGAAATAGTAATTTGTTTCTCTTTTTCCAGCAGTCCGATTGCTACAATATTTGCCGCCGAACCAATCGTGGTAATATTTCCACCGATGCAAGCGCCAAACAAAATACACCACCACAGCGGACCAGTCTGAATCGCGGCACTGCTCATGCCTTTTACCAGAGGAATAAATGTCGCTACAACCACTGTATTATCCAGAATGCTGGACAATAACCCGGTCGCAATCAGCGTTATACCTTGAAGCAAATGCGATGATCCACCGGCCAGATGGATAATGCCTTGCCCAACCCGGTCAGCTAATCCGGACGCTTGCAGCACCCCGGTTTCGGCAAAAAGAAATATAAAAAACAGCAGCGATGTCCACTCAACTTCATTTTCAATGTACCGGTGAACCTGGTCCCGGCGTAGTGCGATCACCACTCCGGCGGCGCAAATCGGAATCATAATCAACAGATTATTATCGGTAACATGCAGCCATTTTTCCAATAATGTATGGATCGAAATCGCTGAAATTGTAAGTCCGAAAACAATCAGACTGACAACTGAATCCCGATTGATTTCGATCATTGGAATTGAATTCAGATAGGAACGTTGTTTCGATAATTTCTCAGACATATTGTGAATATATTTCCGAAACCAAACTATTAACACAGCAACAGTAATCGCCAAAACAATCAGCGTTACCGGCAGGGCATGCGTCAGAAAATCCACAAACGACAGGTTTGCCCGGAGCGCAATCAGAACACCAACCGGGTTGCCCAGCAGCGTTGCGGCTGATCCGATATTGGTTGTAATTACCGATGCAATTACCAGTGGCACCGGATCAATTTCGAGATGATCGGTCATTTCAATAATAATCGCGATCAGAATCAGGGTCGAAGCGATCTCGCCCATCAACGCCGAAAGGAGGGCCCCGGTACAGAGGATAATGATGAATAAAAGACGACCGCTCATTCCCGGTAAGCGCATGAGATATTGCAACGCAAAATGAAATACACCGGAGTTTTTAACCATGGCAATGACAATCATCATCCCGATCAGGAATAGAATCACATCAAAGGAAGCATACCGGATAAAATGCTCCAGATCGACATTGCCCCCGAGAAACAGTAAGGCACTGCCGATGAACATGAAACTGAGGCGTAAATTCCAGAACAGCAGTGTTCCCAGGATTGAACCGGAAAATACAAGTGTCACCCATATATGCGAACCATCTAGCCCGGCCAGTGAACAAAGGCTGAAAATCAACACCAGCAAACCACCAAGAATTGCCGGTTTTAGAACATATTTTCCCATATCAAAACCCTGTAGTGATTATTCCTGATCCTCTTTTTGCCGACGAACAGAGGCGCCCTTTAAAAACCATCCAACTACCGCTCCAATGATAATCAGGAAGAACATCATCAGTGAGCGGGACATGGACAGTTTCCAGAACAAAAATTTAATATCAACTACGGCAACATTCTGAACGATAAAGATGACAACCAACGCCGCAACGACCAGACTTAAAATTATTTTGAATTTCATGCTATTTTCCATTGTGATCCTTACTCCCGTCCTTATGTTTTTATTCGGTTTAAACTTACACAATATTTCAAACAGTTACATGCATAGTAATTGTAGCTGGTCATTGACATTTAATTCGATATGAACAATATTTACCCATCATCAATTGAAAGGACTGCCATGCAACATGAAATCACTGAGAAATCCCCTTTACTGAATTCCGGGGGATCCCTAAATAATCCCGGTTGGGCCAGGGATTTACTGCCTGAGTACAATCGCAACGACATTAAAGCACCGAAATTCAGGATCAAAGAATGGGATTATTATTGTATTCTTAAGGATAATGGCGGTGTTTCATTGACCATTGCCGACAATGGCTATATGGGATTTATTGCTGCTACGGTCTTTGACTTTGATAAACCGGAAGAGATTTCCGGCGACCTGATCACCCCCTTTCCCCTGGGCAAATTCAAACTGCCACCCACATCGAAAAGCGGTGACATTATATTCGAAAACAAGCGGCTATCCATGAAATTTCTTCGGCAGAAGGAATCACGAACAATTGAATTCGATTTTTCAAACTTCAAAGGCAATCACTCACTCAAAGGAAAAATCTCACTACATCAGCCGGATTCCTATGAAAGCATGGTCATCGCCACCCCCTTCCCGAAAAACAAACACGCCTTTTACTACAACCAAAAAGTCAACTGCATGCCCGCCACAGGTTCAGTCACACTCGGAAATCGTAAAATTGAATTCCGACCGGAAACATCTTTCGGTGTGCTGGATTGGGGACGCGGCGTCTGGACCTACAACAATACCTGGTACTGGGGTTCGGCGTCAGGTAAAGTCAATGGTGATCTCTTCGGTTTCAATATCAGTTACGGTTTCGGCGATACTTCACAAGCCACGGAAAACATGCTTTTCTTGAACGGGAAGGCCCACAAACTCGACCGGGTGGAGTTTCATATTCCCGCCGACAGTTACCTGAAACCCTGGACATTCAGCAGCAATGACGGCCGCTTCGATATGGATTTCCAGCCGATCCTTGACCGCTACTCCAATACCAACCTGTTCCTCCTCCAATCCGATCAGCACCAGGTCTTCGGCCGCTTCTCCGGCAAAGCAATTCTCAATGACGGGCAGGAAATCATTATCAGGGATTTTCTCGGTTTCGCAGAAAAGGTGATGAACCGGTGGTAGGTTTTCGTTTAATTGAAATCTATCCGGTCAGAATTATTTTCTATAATCTCGGTGTTCTTAGCGTCCTCTGCGGTGAAAAAATAAATCCTACAACACAACCGCCGTTACCGCCAGCGAACCGAAACAACCGTAGCCGTTTTCCACCGTGTTGATCATTTCATGAAATGTCTGCGGAATAAATGACGGTGAGGAATTCAGATATTCCGTCAGGTTCCGGTCATAGCCGATGATCACCAGTTTGGTTGCCGTCTCATCCTTACCGGAAATATTAAACACAATCGTTATGGTCCCATCACCATTGTTTGAAATTTGTTTCTCAATATAACTATCCCCAAAAAACAGGTAGCAGTTGTACTGGTAGGTATCCGCAGTCAATTTCAGATCGAATTGAAACTTTGAATCAGTCACTAACAATGAATTTGGAGTTATTTCCGGCGCTACCGGTACAATTGTCCCGGCGCTAAGCGTGGGTAGATTGTCGGACTGAACTTCAAGTATATAATGATGACCGTTTTCCGGTTGAAAATCAAAATTATAATAATAGCCGCGATACGTCGTATCTTCAATCATTTCAAACTGAAACACTTCGCCAGTCAAAGAATCGGTAATTTGAACCGTGGCCGTAGTATCGAATATATCTGCTTCTTCATACATCTGTTTGGTCGTCAAGGCCTTTTCCACATGGATAAAGGAACTTCCGCTATCGCTGTCCGCCCGCAGCACCCCGAAGACATTCAGCCCCGGCTCAAATTCCGTATCGATTAAGCTCTTCGGCATCGGCCCCGGATCGGTCGGCAGATCGCAGGTTTTAAGCGCTGATAAGTGCCAATAAGTGATTGTAAGGATTAAAACAGTTTTTATGGTTCGCATGAAAATGTTTATGCCGGTGCGTTCAGTCCCTCCCCGATTGCCGGTCACGGCATTAAAATATCGATTGATTCTATGTATTATTAAACTAATCATCATCTTAAAACCGGATACTATAGCCCGCCGAAATACTGGGGATAAATTCAAAATCAAACCCGTAATACCCATATTCAGGAAAATAGAAATACCACTGCGGGTCACGGTGTAAAAACAGGATATTCCGGATCGTCATGGTAAACACAGCATCCTCGGCGCCGAGATATTCCGCCAGATGATACCCGAATCCATCCCGGAGTTTTTTCTTCCAGCCAATGTCCCAGGTCAGTCGCGGCGGATAACGGACATTATTCTTTGTCGGTGTAATGCTTGTCGGCGATGCTCCCAAACCATTCCATAAAGGATCATAATAGTAGTGCATCAACATGCCGGTTTCCCATGTTTTCGGAAAGCCGGAGCTAATTTGAAATGTCGAACTCGCGGTAATATCTTCCGTTAATTTGTACAGCAGGACCGACTTGAAATTATGGGGTTGATCGCCGTCAAACAGAATCGTTTTACCATCCAGGATCGATTGATAATTCCGGGTCCCGTGGCTGTAGGTATAGCCCACCCATCCCGACAGCTTGCCGATCTCACCCCGGAACAGGATTTCAAATCCATAGGATTCGCCGCTGCCCTGTTCGATTGTATTTCCCTGATTGCCGGAAATCCCGCCGGATTCATAACTGCTGCGGTACAATCGGCGTAAATCTTTATAATATGCCGTAAACGAATAATCCAGGCGCTCTGTGATTTTTCCTTCGACGCTAAAAATATGATGAATGGAAAACAGCGGATCGAACTCCTCCAGGGTGCTGTAATATTCCAGAAACTGTACGAATTCATTATTTTTGGAATCCATGGTTGTCAGGTATTGATAATAATGCCCGTACGCCAGTTTAAATGTCAGGCTTGAAACCCTCAATGTTGCCGATACCCGCGGTTCCTGTCGCCAATCGCCACTGTTGATATCTCTTGAATTACGCAGGCCAATTTTAAACAGCAGCCGCCCGATTTCAATTTTATCCTGCAGGTAAAAGGCCTGGAAGCTCGTAAAGTATGTTGAACTTTTTGATTCCAGGTCAAAACTGCCCAGCCGGTTCATAAAGCGCAACCGGTTGATTTCCAGCCCCAGTTTCAGGCTTTGGTTCCGGAATGTAAACCAGGACAGATGGGTTTTCAGGGTAAGGTCGTCGATGGAATTCTCGATCCGGATTTTATAATCCAGGGCCACATCGGTCACCGAAGTAGAATCTTCAAAGGAATAACTGAAATAAGTTTTATTGTCCACACTGGAGCCGGAATAATAGAGATGCGATTCCCAGAGCAAATTTGGCGTCAGGACGGTGCTGGTCTGTATCCCCAACGCTTTATTTTCCGTATTGGTGATAAATCCTTCGCTGAAGTCTTCAAAGATAGAATCGGGAAAGAATATCATCAGGTTATCAACGACGTAATCCATATAATCCCGGGCATAAAACGCTGATAAACGTAGTTTTGTTTTGGAAATGCTTTTCTGGTAAGCGCCGTTGAAATCCATCATGATATTCGGTGAACCCATCAGCACCTGCAACGTGATATCCGTCAGCAGCCGACCGGAAACCATAGCTGTGGCATTTTCCCCGGCCGGAAACTCGATCGCTCCCGAAAGACCTGATATCGACGGCCTGAATTCCCCGTGAACTTCGCTCTGGTGACCTTCCCGGGAACTGATATTCAGGATCGATGAATTCCGCCCGCCGTATTCCGCATCGAATCCACCCACCAGCATCTCAATATTTTTGATCGCATAGGGATTAAAAACCGCGTTCGAACCCATAAAATGCTGGGGATTGTAGATGGTCATACCATCCAGTTGCACCAGGTTTTCGCCGGGATCGCTGCCGCGCACATAATACTGCGGTGAAAAGGGATCGGAAATTGTCACACTGGGCGACAGTTTTATCAGCTGAAATACATCCTTACTGAGCTGCGGAATTTCCGTCAATACTATGGGATCAACCTCAAAACTGGAAATATCCATATCTTTCTGAATAATTGACCCGCGCTGACCGAGAACTTCCACCGCTTCCGTCTGGATCGAGTGTGGTGCGATAGCAATTTCCGGCAGGAAAATATCTTTGCCGGTCAGTGTATATGTCCCAAAATATTCCTCGTACGCAATATGGGAAAACCGGAGTGTATGCTGACCATCCTTTAAATTCCGTATAATAAAAAAACCCTTTACATCCGTAGCTGCGCCCTGTCCGTTATCCTCTACCATGACATTGACGCCGATAATAGTTTCACCGGTTTCCCGGTCAACCACATATCCAGAAATATTCCCGGCCAGAAGCGGCATGGCCAGTAAAAGAATCCCTACTATTACTATCATCCGTCTCATGGCAGAATAAATCCCGTTGTGATTAACAATCCCGGTTCCACCCGCTTGATCACCTCGGGTAAGATATTAATCGAACCGTGCAAACCAATCCCGACAAACAATCCTTTCAGATAAACCGGCCGGTATTCGACGGAAGCGTTCATGCTGATATTAATCAGCAGAATATTCCAGGGGTCAAGATGACTGTATTTCTCATTGTCAAAATTATTAAAACCGAAGCGATACGCTAAATTTAACCGGCGAACAAAGTTCTTATTCATTCGGGTATACCATTGCTGGTCTTTACCACCGACGGCGATCGACTCGTGATACTTTGCCTTTCGATAGAAAATCCCCGGCGATCCGCGCACCCAGGATTGCTGCTGGTCTGCCGGAAAGTCCAGCGTCAGATGAGCGTTCAATATATAGCCGTCCTGTAACAGGATCACATCCCACCAGTTCATCAATTGCCGCCGGTACAGATAGGGATAAATACTTCGATGAAAATTTTTCGTCTGGATTGATTCGACCTGTTCCGTCAGCCACTGGTCCATCAGCGTACCGATAACCACGTCACTCTTCTGTTTTTTCCTGGGTTTCAGGGCAAATTCCCAGATCCAGTCACTGATCACTACCCCGTTGCTGTCTTCAAGAACGGTATAGGCATTTAATTTGCGTCCTTTGTTGAAAAACGGTTTATCGTCGTACCAGTGGACCAGGTTTTTTATATACATGGTCCCGGAATAATTGACCGAATCCTGAACAAAGTATTCCACCATTGTTGGCGCTAAATCATTCTGAATGACAATGAATTGATCGACAGGAATATATTTCCACTTCTTGCTGTGCTGAATGCCAAGAACGCGACCCGGAATCGCCCGATCATCGACTATCTTCAGCGTCGATTTGCCATTCATCTGAACAGAATCCAGTGATAATGGAACCAGTAAGGTATCTGCAATGAACTCGTTAATATCGAATTTAGGAACCGCTGTCAATTCACCGAACAAAACTGCTAATAGAAGAACAGTTATCCATATCTTAAAATTTATTTTGTCTTTTTTATTTAAGGCCATAGGATACAGAACAATTGAGTACGCTGAATATTATAACCGATTCCTGACAGAGACAATAAAAACATGGACTACGTTGTCATCAACCAGAAAAAAGATTGATCGTCTTCAGAAAGGTTTGACGGAGGTAGAAATTATTCCAATAATTTAAACATTGGGCGTTCACCGTTGCTTATCCCGGCAGGCTTGACAAGTGGTTCAATCTCAAATCCCATCCAGTTACTCAGGGCATTATAGACCTGGTCGGCTTCATCAAAATTCTCAATTCCAATATAGTGATCCTCACCTGCCTGGATCAACTTTAGCGCATTCGTTGCGCCTGCGCTCAAATCTATCGCGGTTGATGTAATCGGATCCAGCTCACCATACAAATAGACTATATTGTTCCCGTCACTCCTCAGCCAGTTCTGCAGGTCCGTCAGAACATCGGGATTGTAGATCATTTCCACATCCTGGGGGGCCAATATCTCATAATTGTAATTGACACTTCCATCAAGATCAACGATCGTTAGCAAATCCTTGATATGGTCGGTATCGTAAGCCACCGCACCCAGTTCGGTCATGCTCTGATAGACCGAAGGTTCAAAATAGTCAATATAGTTATCGCTCAAATAATCGAGAGTGACTACCTGGTAAAAATGATCGAAAAGCGTTTCAGCCGATTCCGATGTATCCGGAATTTCGATCAAATCTCCATCATGATAAGACCAGTACTCGAAGGGATAGTCCATTACCGCCAGTTCCAGAATCAAATCCGCATTCAATGACCAATTGTAGTAATAATTATAGGCCGTATAATTCATAAAATAATTGACATAGGGAAGGATTTCAGAGCGCCGTCTTAAAAGTACTTCCTGAAACATTTTGATTTTCTCATAGGTACTGTCTTCACTTATTGTTTTAATATAGTCAATTGGCCGGAAATCATTCTGACCACTCAGAAATGGTGTTGAGTACGCCACAGTCGCTTCGACATCATTGGGATAGAAACGTCGATGTGACAATGCTGCCAGACCGCCCTTGCCGAAGCCACTGCTCAGCCAGCTTTATCGAAGATTCCCTTTGGGACAGGATAGATTTCTTTGAACAATTCCACAATCCGGTGATAATCGCCAGCCGCCTGCTCCATGGTTAAATATTGATAATCCTCAGTACCGGGAACGGCTCCTGAAAAATAACGGTGCGTTACTGAAATCTGATTGGCATTGAGCGCAACGGTCATTTCATGCAGATCATCAGAAGCGGCTGAGAAACCACCAGAAGCCAGAACCATAGGACCGGATTCATTATTGTGCAGTAAATAAGCACGTTGAGTAAAGGTTCCGGCTGACGAATCCTGATGATCAACCGGCTGTTCGATTTCCATTAAAAATTCCCGGTCAAAGTCGTAATAGGGAACCAATTCCACGACGGTCACTCCCTTCAGATTCCCGATTCTTTCGCGTAAACCGTCGGGATCTTCCAGCCCGGTGGAATTACTACAGGAAACAAACATCAATCCGCTCAATCCAATCAAGAAACCGAATACAATTCGTTTATACGACATTGAATCTCCAATTGGCTATCTTTTGTTTGGTATTACTCTTTTATTTTGAGAAATATTTGACACTTGGCAGGTTTTTAAAATCATCATCTTGTGTCCAAATAATCGCTTTATTAATTCGGGCAGTGGTATAAATAATACTGTCAGCCATAGGAATTTTTTTTTCAACACTGAATTTTGCAGCCTGAACAGATATTTCAAACGATAAATCAATCACATTTCCCTGTTTCATAAGGGCAACCGTTTGAAGTGCCTCATGTTCACCTTTTTCTCTAAACACAACTTTAAATACTTCATAAATGCAAATGGTCGGAACTATTAAATTCACAACATCTGTCAGGGGAGCCAAAAAGGAATCTGCATTTTTACCATCAGCCAAATATTCAAACCATCCGGAAGAGTCCACCAGGTTCATAGTCTATCATCCTCTCTGTAAAAATCGGTGTTGATTCCCTTCAGGAAACCTTTCATATCAGCAATGTTTTTAAAAGGAATCATCTCTATACGGTCCTGATATTGCAATATTTGAATCTGTTGTCCGGGCTTCAAGTTCATTGTATTTCGGACATCTTTTGGAATAACGACCTGGTATTTTGGGGATATTTTTACAGTGTGCATTACATTTCTCCTATCGATATATTATTCGTAATATGTTAACTGTTTCGATAGACTATATCAATATCTTTTTATACTGATTTTGGATCAATTGATAGTAATGATTACTCTATCTAATGTATAATGAATTCGGCAATTTTCTGAATTGCTTGACGGGATTCAGGGATCAAGTTTCCCAGAACCTGCCAGCCGTGCATCATTTTGGGCCAGACTTCAAGTGACACTGCGGTTCCGGCAGATTCCAACCGTTCAGACAGTACCTGCGCTTCACCCAGCAGCATATCGTGGGTTCCCACCTGTATCAAAACCGGCGGAAGCCCGGATAGATTACCGTAAACCGGTGAGATATATGAATGTCTGATATCCTCAGGCCCGGCATATATCCGGGCGTTTCGTTTCAGGCGTTTCCGATTCAGCAGCACATCCTTCTTTCCAACTGACTGATACGTGGCATTATCGCAGCTTAAATCCACCCAGGGCGCCATCAATATACACGCAGCCGGTAATGCAATTTTATCATCTCTTGACCTCATAGCCAGTGCAACTGCCAAACCGCCACCCGCCGAATCTCCCGCAAACACAATTTTATTCGCCGGAAATGTCTTCATCAGGTAATTATACACGGCGAAAACATCATTTAGAGCAGCCGGATAGGGATATTCCGGCGCCAGTCGATACTCAATATTGAACACTTTGCATTTACAAGCCATTGCTAATCTTCCCAGAAACGCCCGGTGTGTATTCAGGGAACCGGCACAGTAAGCCCCGCCATGCATATACATGATAATTGTGTTACTTGGGCAATTATCCGGCGTAATCCACTCAGCAGAAATCTGATTTATTCGTGTTGACTCAATCTGAACGCGTTTAGAAACTTTAAAGGTCTCGGCGAAATGTTCTAAACGTTTCCGCTGTTCGCTGAGTGTCAAGTCCTTTCCCCGTTGTAACGCACGCTGAATTTTCAGATAGGATTTTATGGCAATACTGGCAAGACTTTGCATAAATTTTATCTTTTGATAGGCAAATGGTTCAATAAAACCTTTGTATACCGTTTTCTTCCGTTTGTATTCAAATGATAAAATGTGTCATAGAATTCCCTGGCCGGAACCAGTGCTGTTTTCGGTGTGAACAACATTGGGATTTCCAGGTTTTCTTTTAAATAGTGATAAAGATCGTTTATTTCAACCTGGTTTTCGGAATATTTCTCGATAGGAACGGCCGGCAATGCCAGATAAACATTCACCCCACTTGCTTTCATACGAGAATAGAAATCATTTAATTCCTGAATAGCAGGTTTATTAATTTCATCTAAATGTCGGATTTTATAGGTCTCACTTGCTAATTTTGCCAGCGGTCGGACTCCAACCAATTCTGCCCTAAGATCACCATACTCATTAAACGCAGACCGTGAATAGGTTTCTTCATCAGCACTCTGACCTAACAGATACACGATTTTACTGCGGGTCTCCAGCCCCAATCCTTTCATAATTTCAAAAAACTGCTGACGAGTGCTGATATACCGGAGAAATTGCGGGTTCAGGGACAGCAGACGAATGACAATCCGTCCACCAAAAAATTGTTCTTTGAAAAATTGGTCATACTCGGGCATGATAATCACGATATCACCTCGATTGACCGCTGGTTCAATCTCATTCAGCATAAACATCAGCCCAAGTCCCGCATGCAGCCCCATATTCGCCACAGGGTAGCCTGTCGAATTGGTAATTGTCCGGCTGTCAATATTAAAAATCGTATTTGATCCACCCACGACAACAATTTTTGGCGATGACAATTGATACAGACGATGTTCTTTATCCAGTGAAGCGAGCAGAAAATGATCCGGACGTTTCACCGGAATCAGTAATACACCGGCAATTGTAATGATCACCAATCCGACTAACACAGCGATCTTTTTAAGTATTGACTTCACCATAGGAGATTAAAATTGAAAATAGATAAATTCATTTACGTTATCATAGGCCCCAAACAACAATATAAACATGATCAAACCGTAATAAATCGCCCAGCGCAGGATAAGCGGCCGGGCACTTAACCACATCCGGATATTATGATTACGCTGGAACAATTCCACTGCAATTAAAACTATAATCGATAACACCGATAATACAAAGTGTTGCGCACTAAAACCGCTGACCGAGAACAGCGTTGATACATCAAATGAAGAGAACAAGTTTCTGACAATCAGAAATGCATCGTTGATACTGTCCGCACGGAAAAATATCCACGAAAACAGCACCAGATGAAAGGTGATTGCTATTTTGATAAATCGGTGAATGTTTGGAATTTTTGCCAGTCCCAGAATTTGATACAGTCTTTCCCGCCATTGTACCGTCCAGCGGGAAATCAGCAGGTACATTCCGTGCAATCCGCCCCAGATGATAAATGTCCAGTT
>JAHJGX010000119.1 GCA_018824205.1 bacterium | reverse complement strand
TCTGTTTTAAATATCCGTACTTAAAATTTCATTCCCCATACTCAAAATATCAAACCCTGTAACAAGTTTTTCGCATTCCTGGGAGAAAATCAACTGTTCCTGCGAATATTTTTAAATCCAATGTGGAAATTTTGAAACTCTTGAATAAGTTTTTTACTTTCCTGCATCATTTTCACCATTCCTTGCAGGGGTTTGACCCCTCCTGCGCAGGTTTGACCCCTTCCTGCAGGTATTTTATCCCCCCTGTAAGGAGTTTAGCCTTTCCTGCGCATATTTTCGCATTCCTTGCAGGGTTTTCGGCCTTCCTGCGGGAGTTTTACTCTTTCCTGCGGCGTTTTGATAGCCAATTATTGCGCAGGAAACCCTAAATGTTCTACGGGAAAGCGAAATATTGAGTACGGAGACCGAAAAAAGCCGCAGGAATGAGTAACTATCGGTACGGCATGCTATAAATTGCGCAAGACTACCGGCGCAAAAGGAATATTCGCTTAATTTGTAGCTGCGTCACTACTGGTATTATTCTTTTTGCGGCGGTTCTTGTAATAGTGACTGGAATATCCTTTTAAACGGGCGTCATTCCGCCAGAATACATATTGTCCGCAATTCCGGACTTCATCCAACGCTTGTTTCACGTAAACATACGCCTTATCGCGAATGACCCGCTCGGTGTTTTCTTCGGTTTGAATGACATTGACCTGCGAGTAAAGCGTTGCCAGTTCCGCCGATGTGCTTGCCGCGGCGTCCAGTAACGTTACATCAAAACCAATGGCTGTCAGTAAATCGGTATGATCTTTCCCCAGTAATGCCAGGTCGTTCAAATCCTGGATCATATCGGCGTGACCGCTGCCGTCGGCAATCGCGGCGATACGACTGGGACTTTGGAAATACCTCTTAACCACATAATTCGATAAATGCTTCAAACGCCAAGACACTCCCCATCTGCGTGAATGGCGTTGTTATGAATTCAACTACTTTCAACCTGATTCTTGATCTTATCCAGAAATTCCAGTGTGTCATTAGAGACTTTCCCGAACAGTTTCTCCTCAAGTTCCTTTACCTTTTGCCAGTGTTCTTCATTGGACAAAGTATTCCATGAAACAGAAGGGAAAAGCCAGATCAAAGCCTTCACGAAATAATAAATGGCACCTACAAGGCAAATTGATGTAGCAATGGAAAAATAATCTCGGAAAAGCAAAGAAATGCAGACGAAAATGAAACCTTGGAGGAAATATTTTAGAACTTCTGAAAACGTAAACAGATATCCTTGAGGATAATAAGCAAGTCCGCCGCGTGATGTGTATTTTCTGTATATGTATTCGCGCAACCCTTCTTCTTTCTTTGTTTGTTCTTTATAGGCACCTGTTAAATCAGATATCTTTTTTGCTATGGAACCCACAAGTTGGAGTAAGATCCAAAACAGGGCCGAGCCAATTGCGCCTTGAATAATTGGCGGCAAATCGTTAGTAAGCTTAATCAAGACACTCATCACTAATATCCTCTCTTTCTAATTCATAACAACAAATTCACCGGGCGCGATAGCGCTCCGGTGAAATGATAAGTTATGCATTTTTTATTTTCATATCCGGTTGCATTAGAAGTTTAATTTTAATATTTAATGGGTCTACAACCTTAGGAATGTCTTCTAAGTTTCTATATTTTGTCATCTTTTCCCTATAATTTGATAAATCGTTCGGATTAAAAAATACTTTCCTTTCATTTTTTTCAATAAACTCGATATATCTCGATGACTTAAGGTCGTTCGCATAACCAAAATAGTAAGTTCTCGTTAAGTGCATGGTAATTGTTAAATCAGAAATTTCCATTTTTCGGCCATCTGGCACATAAACCCAATGTGGCTTCTCGATATTTGGAATAAATACGTGTTTCGTTTCCGCAGTGGGACATTCTATTTCATTGTTATTCCAATATTCAGCTACCTCTCGCCACAGAGGTATGTCGCTAACGGAAAGAAAGTCTTGAAAGTTGACCTTCTCGGTAACGGCCGTGAAAATCATGCTCGGGGAGATTTTCTCACAAGCAAATTCGGTAATCAAAATTGGAATTTCTATATCGAATTTCCATTTTTCATGTTCCATGCTATGGAGGGTGCATAGTGATATTCCCAATCTTCTGGCCTTTTTCTTTGCCCCATTAGTAAATCCTTTCCGCGCTACCATTACGGCCTTTTGAGCACTTACGTCAAGAAGCTTGGAATACAAGGCATCCAATGCGGTAACATTTACATTCCTATTGTAGTCTTTGCACTCGATTATTGTTTTCGCTTCGAATGGTCCAACTTTTCCGCAAATCAACACGTCGATTTGCCTAGGTCCATCAGGGCCATCAAGAATAACATTATGTTCAACTTTTTCATATTCTTTGTCCTTGCAGAGCATAATAAAAACCTCAGTTGCAAGATGTTCGAACTTTATGCCTTGTTTCATGTTCTTCTCACGCATAACAAGTTATTCTATAGTTTTCCACATAACATCCAAATATTAAAACAATTTTATCGATTTTCAAGGATATTCTAAGCCTAATTCTATCTTATACTAACTGTATAACATTACAAGCAGGATAATATAAAGAAACAGTAAAACTTCATATGCTTGATGTACCTGGTCAAATTTCAAAATTGCACACAAATAATAAAACGAAAGGAGCATCACAACTCTATCCGGTTTATTTTTTCAAAGCAGCTTTAATAATTATTCCCGGTTTGAAATGGGTCTTTTTCTCCCAAAGGGAATCTTCGATCGGGGAGGAACGTAAACAATCTCGTTTGTCCGCGGGTTGCGGGCTTTTGGTTTCGCCCTGGTGGGTTTAACTTCGAAGACACCAAAACCACGGATCTCGATACGTAAATTCATCGAAGATTCCCTTTGGGATTTTTATCTTCACAAAGCATTTCACGCAATGTGATAAATGCCTCATCAACGATCTTTAAAGTTGTGGAAAACGTTTGGTCTGAGCGTTCCATAGAGAAATCAAAAACAAAAATATTATCAAGCGCTGAAAGTTTCTCATAATTCTTTATCCTGTGAAGCAGGACGATATGTGTGTTTGACAATTGGAGAATTGCAGGTTTATCAAATCCAATTCATCCTTATGCTCCGATCCGACATTCTCATCTTTAAATAACAGACTGTTACGCATTTGCGTTCAATGTCAGCATTGTAGATTTATTATCCATTTCGAGTTAAATTACAAAAACCTTCTTAAGAGTGCAACTACATTTTAATCCAATACATGCAGCTTTTAATCGAAAGAATCAAGTTTTCTGCAACGGCGGGCTCAGAATTACATCTTCTGTTTACTTCTTAAACAGATCCAGCGTCAGTCGATTAGCTTTTCATTATGGGCAACAGCATAAGTGCAGACCATATCGCCGGTCACGTTATTGGCCGTTTCGAACATATCGAGAATTGGATTGATGCCCATGGCCAGCGCAACAATGACGGCTATCTGAGTGCTGTCCAGGCCCATGGTCTGTAGAATAATAAACAACAGCATGATACTG
>JAHJGX010000012.1 GCA_018824205.1 bacterium | reverse complement strand
CGGCAATCGGCAGCAGGGCTTTCCGGTCACCGGGTTTTAAAAGACCGGTCAGAAGGTCGTTCTCCTTTACCGTTCCACCGGCGCTGATAATTGCATTCATAATGACATTCCGTTTATGGGTTTAACTGACGGATTTGGGGCGTGAAATTCAGTTCAGTCATCATCACTTGCAGCTCGTCGGTAGTCAGACGGCGGTTTTTTCCGGCCACGGCCACGAGCGCCGCTTCCATCATATTTGTGCCGAAGCTGCGACCCTCCAGACAAGGCGTTGTGGTGATCATGTAGCGAATACCCCGCTCACGAAAAAATTCCACATCTTCCGGAGTTGTTGTATTCGTAACAATGATCTTGCCTTTCATATTATAAGGCATGTGATGCTTGACGAAATGGCAATCACCGGCGATTACCGACGCCCAGCGGTACCATTTTTCAAATTTAGGTTCGTTAATATCCTGTTTATCTCCGGTGGGATAAAGCATGCTGAACGGCATCCGGCTGACGATAGGAATCGCGAGAGAGGCGATGACTTTGACACCGCGGATAGTGAAAATCGGCAAGCGAATTCCCAACCCGAACATCAGGTCGCCGAACATACATTTCCAGCCGGCATCGACGAATCCAAGTGCCAGCCCCCAGCGATCTGCAGCTGAAGTAAACATGACCCGCTTCCAGGGAATTTTTGGTCCGATTTCTGATTCCAGGAATTTCGCGGCTTGTCTTTCCAGGGTTGTTTTCAGGCCTAATCCGTCGACACAGGGAGTTTTTTTGATATACTTCACCATCGGTTTAACGGAATGCAACGGGTAATAGTGGTTATCGACCTGTAAACCCAGATCGGCGCCACCAATTCCAAACGCGTCAACTTTGCCATCGAGTTCACGAAACATCTCGGCGGCTTTTTGCATACTGCCGTCGGTGCCGATTCGTTCGATGGTGACTTTTTCTCCAAGCAGTTCGATGATGACCTTTTTATCCCTTTTTGAACTTCCGATGCTGATACTGACTGCATGTTTCATAATAATACCGTTTCCAATGTGTTTATTGGAAAATATAAGGTTATTTTATAAAAATAGGTAGAATCAAGTGAGAAAGTAATTTTATTGCAAACGACTGATCCGCTTATCAATTGACGGGTGGCTGTAGAATAAAAATTCGACCAGCGGGTGAGGCGTCCGGTCGGAGAGGTTTTGTTCGGCCAGCTTATTGAGACCGGAGATAAGGTTTCGTGAATTACCGATTAATTTTACCGTAAAATCATCGGCAGCCCGCTCATTGGCCCGGGAATAGGCGTTCTGAAGTGGCGCCGTTACGAACTGATACATCGTTAGTAAAATTACAATCAGTGGCAGGGCGGCGATTTGGGCGGGATATCGGAAATGAAACAGTATCAGCATGGAATTGTAAGCCGTGGATACAAGAAAAAGCCCCAGAAATGTTATCATTATTCCAATGGCCATCCCTTTCCACATATGGTTCAGTTTGTAATGTCCCAATTCGTGGGCAAGGACGGCCAGAATCTCATCGGTTTCCATATTATTAAGTAGCGTGTCCCCTAAAATCACCCGTTTTGATTTGCCGATACCGGTGAATGCAGCATTGGCTTTGCGGGTGGTTTTGCTCAGATTAAACTGGTAAACCCCTTCCAGGCGAAGCCCGACAGTTTTACAAAGCGCAGAGACATCAGTCGCCAGAGATTTATCTTCAAGTGGGACAAATTTATAGAACAGGGGAAACAGCAGGACCGGGGCCAGCCGGGCGATGATAATGGAAAACAGGACCATGACCGATCCCATCCAAAACCACCAGCTCTGCGGATATCGGCGCAGAAGGGTAAAAAATATTGCGATGATAATCAGCATGATCGGATAAGAAACAAGAATACCTTTCGTCTGTTCCCACAGCCAGGAGGAAAATCGCTGATCGCTAAGTTGATACCGATGTTCAATGATAAAACCCGAGCAGACGTTAAACGGAAATAGCAAAACGGCTTCGATAATTCCAATCAAAGTAATGAAGAAGAGCAATACCAGATAATCATTCTGGACATAGTTCCGGATGAATTCTTCGGTTTTTGTGGTTAAACCACAACTGACGATTGCCACCAGAAATCCCAGTCCGAGAATGAACTCGATAGCCGAGTACAGAAGTTTCGTTCGCTGATATTGTTTACTGCCGTTTGATTTATTCGGTTTACCAGCCGAGATTTTATTCATAAAAATGTTCCTGAATAGGAAATTGCCTATCTCCATGAATGGATGACAGTGATAATAAAAAGATTTGAAATAGTTGAGTTAAGCGAGTTTTCGCTTCATCTCCGCCAGCTTTACAACATGACTGCGCTCTTCGTCAATAATTTTATCGACAAGACCATGTTCACTTTCCGGAATCAGGCTTTTTACCTCTTTGTAATAGTGAACCGTATCGAGCTCTTTGTCAATTGCGAACATCAGGGCGACGTTTTCGTCATCTATGCCGGCAATTTTGCTTTTTATATTCGCATCGGAAAAAATCAGGTTCTCGGTATAGGCTTCCAGGTATGCCTTATAATCGGCATTGCTGAGTTCCGGCAGAGAAATCGAGCCCATCCGGGTTGCCAGTTTTTCAAATGTCTTTTTATGTTTTACTTCTTCGTCGGCAAGAAACGTAAAGAGTTCCTTAACCTTGGGGTCAGGGAGTTTCTTGGCTGTTTCCCGGTAGAAATATTCACCATTCACTTCGATTTTAACAGCAAATTCAAAGATGTCTTTTGCGGAAAAGAGAGTCATAACTATCTCCTTATATGAATTGTATTGGGGCCGGACGATAAGACTCCGGCCAAATTATCAATGCAAAAACGGAGTATTATTCTTTTTCGAATTCGTCTTTACCAACGCCACAGACCGGGCAAACCCAATCTTCCGGGATTTTGTTAAAAGATGTACCGGGTTCGATACCATTATCCGGATCACCTTCTTCGGGATCGTACACGTATCCACACACTGAACAGACATATTTTCCCATTGATAGCCTCCTTCAATTTGCTGTTAATTATGGTAATGACTCATATGTTGACCGTAATGAAAATTATGAGAATCGGCTGTTTAAACCAAATAATATTTTTAAAAAACCTGTTCGACAGCTTTTACTTCCGGGAGTTCTTTCTTCAATTTATTTTCAACACCCATTTTCAGTGTGTAGGTGCTCATGGGGCAACTGCCGCAGGCGCCGGTCAGGCGAACCTTGACAATGCCGTCAGCGGTAACGTCAACCAGTTCAACATCGCCGCCATCAGCCTGCAGAAACGGGCGGACAGCCTCGAGTACTTTTTGGACCTTTTCTTTCATATTTTTTACCTCTTTTAGTAATTGATTGTGTTAACAATTAATCATCATCCAGCCGGGCAATAAATTAAGACCAATCACGGCCTTATCCAAATAGATTTGATTCAGATCAAGGGGTTACATATTTTTCAGAGAAATGGAGATATTTCTTGACAACAAAGTAATCCATCTATAATCTAAGCAGCAGGTTTATTATTTAACAATGGAGAAACGTATGGCTGAGAATCAGACAAACAAATCAAATTTTATCACGGGATTACTTCTCATCCTAGTGGGAATATTTTTGCTCAGTGCCCAGTTTGGATATATCTGCTGGGAAAATCTCTGGCCGTTTTTCCTAATAATCGGCGGTGTTTTGTTTTTTCTCGGTTTTTTAGTGAATCGCAGGAATTATGGCTTATTAATGCCCGGTTCGGTGCTGACTGTCATTGGACTATTGTTCCTGTATACAAATGCCGGCCGCTGGTATGAGATGGAATATCTCTGGCCGACATTTGTCCTGGCGCCGGGAATCGGTTTTATCCTGATGTATCTGTTTGGTCCAAAAGGGAATGGTCTGTGGATACCAGCGATAATTCTATGTACAATTGCATTGGTATTTTACGCCCGGTTCTGGTTTATTTTTCGCTACTGGCCGCTTATCCTGATCGCTATTGGTCTGTACATTCTGATCAATGCTAGTAAAAAGAAATCCAGTTCCGAATCAAAAAATCCTGTGGATTTCACGGGTAATGGCGGTGCCTGAAAAACAGGAGTTTGAAGACATTTGTATTCGTTGCGGTGGATGTTGTGGGATTTTCGATGGTGATCCCTGCGAACATCTGCGAAGGGATAATGAGGGAACTACCTATTGTACAGTGTATGAGAACCGGTTCGGTTCGCATCGGACATTAACTGGTCGAGTCATGGAGTGTGTACCGATTATGGATAAATTATCGGAAGACTGGATTGGCGACCATATATGCGCCTATAAACGCAAATATCTGGATCAGGAATAAATGGCTACATCCCACCGCGGAACAGCCGCGAAACATCATTAAATATTACAATTACCATTAACATCAGGATAATGACCAGGCCGACCTGCTGAATCCGCAATTTGGCTTTAATGGATAGCGGTCGGCGGATAATGGATTCCGTAATAATGACAATCAGGTGACCGCCGTCGAAGGCCGGTATCGGCAGGATATTGATGAATGCCAGGTTCACACTGATGATCGCCATCAGACCAAGCAGGGAAGCGAATCCCGATTTGGCGGATTCACCGGCCAATTGGGCAATAAAGATGGGGCCGCCGATATTTTTCAGGGATTCTTCACCGGTCGCGAGCATTTTCAATGAAATTACGGTGATTTTCAGCCAATACCAGGTATTCTCAAATCCGCTGCCTATTGCTTCAAATAAACCGGCGCTTCGGTGTTCATACTCCGGGCTTATTCCGATCAAACCGACCTTGACCAGTTTGGAACCTTTCAGGGTCATATTGGATACGGTTGTCAGCGTCTGTTCAAACTCCTGATTATTGTGGAGCCAGCGTACGAGTATTTCCTGATCCGGCGCCGTGTGGATCAATTCGGTCATATCTTCCCAGCTGCCGATTCCGATACTGTTTACAGCAAGAATGCGGTCACCGGCCTGAATACCGGCCTGATCGGCGGGAAATTTGGGAATGACTTCACTGACTATTGGTTCCACGTTGGGATCATAGACACCGGAATGAACGGTTAAAACCATGAAAATTATAACCGAGAAGAGCAGGTTGAAAATGACACCGCCGGTAATGTACAGCGCTTTCTGATGGGTTTTTTTGGATTCATAGGCCCAGGGTTCATTGCTGTCGACACCATCCGTATCCATACTCTCGTCAATTACTCCGGATACTTTTACATAACCACCCAGTGGAATTGCGGAAATGCAGTAGTCGGTATCACCGATTTTTTTACCAATCAGACGAGGAGGGAAACCGATGGAAAAACGTTCGACCCGCATACCTGTCGCCTTGGCAAATGTAAAATGGCCTAATTCGTGGATAAATATAACACCACCGATAACTAATAAAACCGCGAGGACTGTTATCATAACTGATTAATTCCTTTCATCTAATTGTGTCGCTGAACGTGTTGTTCGACAAACTCTCGTCCGCTTTGTTCCGCTTCCAGAATGTCCTGAAGAGTAGGGTGATCGACAATCGTCAGTTTTGTTAGTGCCCGATCAACTAAACCCGGAATTTCCATAAAGGATAGTTTATTTTCCAGAAATGCATATACTGCAAATTCATTCACTACATTCAATATTGCCGGCGCTGTTCCACCTCTGTGCAGAGCGTCAAACGCCAGCTGCAGCGCTGGAAATTTATTGAAATCCGGTGATTCGAATGTCAGTTGCCCAATCTCAGTAAAATTTGTCGCTTCCCAGGAAACCGGAAATCTTCCGGGATAACTCAACGCATATTGAATGGGAAGTTTCATGTCAGGCAACCCCAGTTGGGCTTTGATTGAGCCGTCCACGAATTCGACCATGGAATGAATGATTGACTGCGGATGAATAAGGACCTCGATTTTCTCCGGCGGCACGTTAAAGAGCCAATAGGCTTCAATGATTTCAAGACCCTTGTTCATCATTGTGGCCGAGTCGATGGATATTTTTTTACCCATGTTCCAGGTCGGGTGCTTCAATGCCTGTTCCGGTGTAATGTCACCGAACTGATTAATTGGCAACAATCGAAACGGCCCACCGGAACCGGTTAGAATTAATTTTCGGATATCCGTGGGATTTTCGCCGACCAGACATTGCCGGATAGCGCTATGCTCACTGTCAATCGGGAAAAGATTCAGCTTATTCTTTTTAAGCAATTTATTTATTATCTCACCGGCCATGACCAGGGACTCTTTATTGGAAAGGGCCAAATCAATTCCGGCATTCAATACACCGATGCTGGGTTCCAGACCGGCGCTGCCGACAATTGCATTCACGACAAGATTCACATCGGACCGGGAGGCTATTTCCAGAATACCGTCTTTCCCTGAAAGTACCTCTATCGAATAGGGCTTCAGGGCGTTTTCAATCTGTAATGCCTTTGAGCTATCTGCGATTGCGACCGCTTTTGGTTTTAACGTTATAGCCTGTTCGATCAGTTTGACGGCATTTTGACCGGCACTGAGATATTTTATCCGGAACAACTCCGGATTGGCTGTCACAACTTTTATAGCGTTTGCACCGATGCTGCCGGTCGAACCGAGAATTGTAATCTGTTTCATGGATGGTCGCTAAAAATTGAATGTTAAATTAAAATTGCTGATAAAATTTCCGGTAGTCAGAAAAAACTCACTACCCATTTCCATATTTTTACCGATCTGACGATAAATGCCATAACGAAAAAAGAGATAATTCAGATCGGTCGTCATTTTGTAGTTTTGAGAGGAATCCTGATGATCCGTTACATGCAGATAGATTTTGAAATAGTGGGCAGTAATTCCATATCCAACGACCCATTTGGGACTGCGGGAAATTCTGGAAAAATCAAATGCTACGTCCGTCAAATGAAAATCATCAGGGCCTTTCAGATTGTGGAAATGAAAACCGGCATTCACTGATTTCTCCGGTGATCCCCAAACTGTGTTCAGAAAGGGACCGATAGTCTGGATATTATCATCAATCCAGTATGAACCGGTAATGTTGGCGCCGATCGTCAGGTTGGGCGAAATTGACATGGCAAACCAAAAACTTGGAAACCCGTAGTCGATTGACCGGAATTCCGGAACGGCAGCTGTAATGAAAGAAGCGCCCGCAGCCAGAAACGGACTGTTATGATAGGAAAGAAATGTCAGGGGAGGGGTTTGTTCAACGGCAATGATTTCTGTGACTGGTCCCAAATGCTGCTTCGCCATAGAGATCCCGGTGCCGGTCAGATCAAGATTCGAGGAGACTACTCTGTTAAAAAATAAAAGAGTGAGCAAAAGAAAAAAATAGTATCGGTAGTGATTGATTTGCAATGCTACAAATTAATTAACGAATAATTCCCCGGTCGCTGTTTTTAATGAATTCAAGAAGGGCATTTACTTCCGGATTCGGTTCAATTTCTTCCTGAATTTTAATGACAGCGTCGGATACATTATATTGGGATAAATAAATCAGATTGTAGGCCTTTTTCAGGGCTTTTAGGGCGTCATTTTTAAAACCACGCCGCCGCAGACCAATAATATTGAGACCCTCAAATCGCAAAGGTTCACCGGCAGCGATAATAAAAGGCGGCACGTCTTTCGTTACGCGATAGTGTCCGCCTACCAGGCTATGCTGTCCCACTTTTGTGAATTGATGGATACCGATCATACCTCCTAAAATAACCCAATCCTGGATTTCCACATGACCGGCAATATTACAGGCGTTGGCGATTACGACATTATTACCGACAATACAATCATGAGCCAGATGAACATAAGCCATTATCAGGCAGTCGGAACCGACGACGGTTTTCCAGTGGGCCTGGGTACCCCGGTTGATTGTAACAAACTCACGAATGACTGTCCTATCGCCGATCTCTATCGTGGTCTCTTCGCCGCCAAACTTCAGGTCCTGGGGAATTTCACCTAAGACAGCGTGGTGTAACACATGACATTCTTTACCAAGAATGCTGCCCGGGCAGAGAACGACATGTGAGCCAATTTCACAGCCATCACCGATGCTGACATTTTCCCGAATCCACGAATAGGGTCCGATACTGACATTTTCACCGACGGTGACACCGGCTTCAATAATTGCAGTAGGATGAATAGAGCTTGCCATTTAATAATCCGTAATTGACGCCATCATCTCTGCTTCGACGACAATATCATCATTGACATAGGCAATCGCTTTCATTTTGCAGACCGACAGCCTGAATTGTACCATTTTTACATAAAGTCGTAATTGATCGCCGGGAGTGACCTGCTTGCGCCAGCGAACATTGTCCAGTCCGGTAAACAGTACCAGTTTTTGTTGGGGATGTTCGATAGTGTTCAGTAGCAATAATCCACCTGCCTGCGCGAGCGCTTCGATTATCATTACGCCCGGCATGACTTTCCTTTTGGGAAAATGGCCGATAAAGTAAGGTTCATTAATAGTAACGTTTTTAATTGCCGTGACACTTTCACCGGGAGTCATATCCAGAACACGGTCAACCATTAAAAAAGGGTATCGGTGCGGAAGAATCTGCTCAATTCCCTGAATATCGAATAGCGCTCCCGATACCTTTGTTTTTTGGAATTTGTCCCGGATCAGGATCTTTTCATATTCTTTCCGGATTTTTTTAACGAGGTTCACGTTGTGGCCATGTCCACTGCGGGCTGCAATGACATGCCCCTGAATAGGTACGCCCAGCAGTGCGAAATCGCCGATCAGGTCGAGAATTTTGTGACGAACCGCTTCATTGTAATAACGAAGTTCAACGCCATTCAGAGTTCCCCGCTGTCCCAATACAATATCATTCTCGATATTGAACATACTTTTCAGGCGATTGATTTCGTCTTTTTCGATTTCACGATCGATGAAAACGACGGCGTTGTCAACATTACCACCTTTGATCAGTCCCATGTTTTTCAGGTGCTCGACCTCGCTCAATGTACAAAAGGTACGGGCCGAGGCATAGTCGGTTTCAAACTCGTCGGTCAGTGAATACATGGCCGAGTATTGGGTGCCGATAGCCGGGATCGGGTAATCAATCATGAATGTGATCCGAAAACTGTCGGCTGGTAATACATGGACGTCGACTCCGTTTTTGGGGTCCGTATATTGAATGATTTTTTCAATAACGAGAACATCCTGGGGAATGTCCTGTTCGACAATTACAGCTTTTTTAAGCGCTTTCACGAACTCGATAGCACTGCCATCACATACCGGCGGTTCAATATTATTGACTTCAATAAAAATGTTGTCAATTTCGAGTCCGGTGACAGCGGCCAGTACGTGTTCAACCGTGTGAATCTGAACACCGTTCTGGGCAATTGTTGTACCCCGGGCGATATCCACAACATGATTGATATCGGCAACTATCTGAGGACAATTCTTAACGTCGGAGCGGACAAAGCGTATGCCGGAATTCTCAGGGGCAGGTTTAAAGGTTATGGTGCTCTTGACGCCGGTGTGGAGTCCGATGCCGGATACTGATACGTCGTCTTTTATGGTTCGTTGATTTCTTGGCATGTTATTTCCTTTGCTTCAGCAATTCCAGGTCTTTTTCAAGGTTCTTGATCCGCTCCTTCATATCCGGAATCGATCGAATGTTCGCAATTTCTCTCCGTGCCGTATGCTGATCCTGGGCTGGAGAGCCAAACATTATTACATTGGGTTCCACATCTTTGGTCACACCGGATTGAGCGGCGATAATTACTCCGTCGCCAATATTTAAATGACCTGCTATACCGACCTGGGCGGCAATCGTAACATGATTTCCGACCCTGGAACTGCCGGCTATTCCACTCATTCCAGCCATAAAGCAGTATTCACCAACTTTAACATTATGTGCAATCTGAATGAAATTGTCCAGTTTGGTTCCTTTTCCGATGACGGTATTTCCCAGAGTGCCGCGATCTATTGAGCAGTTGGCTCCGATTTCGACATCATCGCCAACCTCAACACCACCTTCCTGGGGTATTTTTGAAATTCCCGTTTCAGTCCGGACAAAACCATATCCGTCACTGCCGATTACGGTACCGGAATGAATTCGGGCATTAATACCGATTTTACAACGGTGATAGATGCTGACATTCGGAAATACGAAGCTGTTATCACCGATCTCGGATTTCTGTCCGACGTAACTGTTTCCAAGCAGAATGACATTGTCGCCGATTGTACATCCCGACTCGATAATCACATTTGGACCGATGTAGCAATCTTTTCCAATAACCGCCGATTCAGCGATTTTAGCGGACGGGTCAATTCCCGGTTCGGGCAGCGGTAACGGTGGTCTGAATTTCGGGATCAATTGGGAAAACGCGAAGTAGGGATCTGCGACTCGGATAAGATTTTTGAATTCCCCGCTGAAATCAATTGCCACCAGGATAGCTGATGCATGGGTGGTCGTGATAAATTTTGAGTATTTCGGATTGGATAAAAACGTTAACTCGCCGTCCTCAGCATGCTGAATTTCAGCAAGATCTGTTATTACAGTATCCGGATTTCCCTCAACCTTTCCGTTAATAAATTGGGAAATCTGAGCGAGTGTAAACGTCATTTATTCGTTTCGTTTCAGTTCATACAGAACTTTATCGGTTAAATCATGAACCGGTTCGGCATAGAGAATATTTCCGGCGACAGTGTCAAAAATGTAGTCATATTTGTTGCCTTTGCCGACTTTCTCAATAACGGCTTTAATTTTTTCCAGCACCGGTCCGACCAACTCAGCCTGCTTCCGGTAGATTTCCCCTTCGGGTCCCATTTTTTCAACCTGATAGCGCTGAATTGACTGTTGCAATTGGGTAATTTCGTTCTCTTTCGTTTTACGACGGGTTTCGCTCATAATCATTTTTTGCCGTTCAAAGTCACGATTCAGGCTGTCGAGTTTGCCCAGCATTCCGCGGTATTCGTCTTCCAGTTTTTTCGCTTCCACATCCAGTTTTCGCTGGGCTTCTTTGGCTTCTTCAAACTCAGCCAGAATGCGGTCGGAATTGACGTACCCGATCTTGACATTCTGAGCAAGCAGATTTGCTGAGCACATTACAAGCAAAACACCAATCATTATCAACGTAAATTTTT
>JAHJGX010000118.1 GCA_018824205.1 bacterium | reverse complement strand
TCAAATCGAACATAAAAGTTCAAATCAAAAAATCGCTCAACACACCTTAACTTGCTGATTATCAATTATATATATCCTTTATCATTTTTCTTAACGGGACAGTAGTGATGAAAAATATCTCCTAATTTTTAAGATAATAACCATGCGTTTTGATGTTTTTCCTCTAACTCGGTTACAACGATGAAATTCGCTCTATTAATTTATTGAAAAATTCATAAAACAGCTTATTTTTATAGAGTAAAAATAATTGAAAATAGCATAAAGGAGAATCGGTAATGATAAGAAGGATGATTGGTTTTGTCATGTGTATGTTTATGACTAGTTTTTTGCTTTATGGACAACAGGATAAAGCAAAATGGAGTCCGAAATTAAAATACCCGGTCCTCGATGAGTTGGAGGCTGAACTAAAAGCAGAACGTGCAGAACAGGACTCGATAACTGAAGGAATCCGGGCCAGACAAAAAAAGAAAGTGGATGCAGAAGAGGAAGCCGAACAGAAATTTGTCGCTGAGTATACAAACATTCAAAAACCCGAATCGCCCGATGTTTTCACGAAATATTTCGCGTTCCCGCCGGTTGCTCAATATCAATCGGGAATGTGTTGGTGTTTTTCAACGACATCCTATCTTGAGTCGGAAATATACAGACTTCACAAAAAGGAAATCAAATTGTCTGAATTATATACGGTCTATTGGGAATATGTTGAAAAAGCCCGACGATTTATCCGGGAACGGGGTGATTCCTATTTTGCCGAAGGATCTGAAAGCAATGCAGTATTTCGTATTATGAAACAGTACGGCGCTGTGCCGGCGGAAGTGTATACAGGTTTGATCAATGACGCTACTCGACACAATCATACAGCGCTTATCGAAAAGATGGAGGCCTACCTGAAATATTGTAAGGAAAATAATTTCTGGAATGAAGAAACAGCGCTGGAATCTATTAAACTGATTCTCAATGAGCATATCGGTCAACCACCCAGCGAATTTAGCTATGATGGTAAAGAGTATACGCCTCAAAATTTCCTAAAAAAAGTACTGAAGCTGAAACTCGATGATTATGTGGACTTAATGTCAACATCGTCAATTCCGTTCTATACCCAGGGCATCTTTGATGTGCCGGACAATTGGTGGCTTGATTCGAGTTACTATAATATTCCTTTGGATGAATGGTGTTCGGTTATCCAGAAAGCGATGGAAAGAGGGTATACGATTTGTATAGGCGGCGATGTATCGGAACCGGGATATTTCGGCCCCGAGGATGCTGCATTTGTTCCCAGTTTTGACATTCCCCAGGAATACATCAATCAGGATTCCCGTGAATACCGGATTCAGAACGGCAGTACCGAAGACGATCATGGCATTCATATGATTGGATATACAAAGGTGGGAGATTATAACTGGTATCTTATTAAGGATTCCGCCCGGGGATCACGGCAGGGGAAATATGAAGGTTATTACATGTATCGAGAGGATTATCCCAAACTGAAAATGCTGGGATTTTCGGTTCATAAAGATATTGTGAAAGATATTCTGAAAAAGTTCGATTAAAAGTTTGATCTATATCAACTAAAACGCCCTGGCTGGTTCAGGGCGTTTTAGTTTCAGTATAAATAGTTGCCTTTTTTAAAATTATTATTAAATTCGAATATGATCCCCGAAAAAAACACAAAGGATACCTGGAAAAATTATTTTTCCCCAGGCTAACAAAAATTTTAACAATTAATAAATAAATATAATTAGGAGTCAGTTATGAAACGATTTATCATTATTGCAGTTGTGCTGGTTTTTGTTTTTGTAAATAGTGCATTTGCTCAGTTACTTAGTATTCAGGGTGTTGCCCGTAATTCTGAGGGGCAATCGTTGGCCGATAAAAGTTATACATTTACATTTCGACTTTATGAGCATTTAACGGATGGATTACCCGGTGATGCAAAGTGGACGGAGAACCAGTCACTGGTTGTAAAGAACGGTGTGTTCAGTGCTAATCTGGGGTCAACGCCTTCAGGTTCCATGTCGAATCTTGATTTTAATACTGAATACTGGCTTAGTATCGAAATTGGTGGAAATGGAGAAATGACGCCACGATCGAAATTGACTCTGACGCCTTATGCAGCTGTATCTCAAATTAATGGTATATCCAATATATTTACACAAGATGCCAATGTCGGCATCGGGACAACGACTCCCGCATTCAAACTCGATGTAAAAGGAACAACAGCGATTTCAAAGATTGCCACTTCCGGCGATGAGGATGCGATTAGAATTGGAGTTGATGGAGAATATGGAGCAGCTATCAAACTATACGATGATGATGATGAATTAAATCAGTCTTTTAGTATATTCTATAGTGCAGCGACACAGGATTTAAGTTTTAAATCACATTCGACTGATAACATTCTTTACCTCGATTATGCCGGGAATGTCGGTATCGGAACAAATGATCCTGACCAGGCCTTAGAGATAGTGAAATCAAACGCTAACACCAGGTTACGAATTGACAGAACGACAAACGCCTATGAAGGATTTCTTGAATTTTCGACCGCCGATGCGGGTAAGTGGCTGGTTGGTGTCGACAATAACGATGACGACTTTAGAATATATACTTATGAAGGTGCGGGAACAGTATTAACTATAGATGGTGTAACAGGAAATGTGGGGATTGATGATACCAGCCCCGGCGCTCTATTAGATGTCAATGGTGATGTATTTGTCAAGGGCAGTAAGCCGATTGAAGTTAGAACTTATACCAAAGATAACGATGAGACAAATTCATGGGATACAGGCTATAACATTAATGATTGGTCAGCTATGGTTGTGGGTTACGATTATGGAAACTGTGATGTTGATGAAGGTGGCGCTGAAGGTAGCTGGAAAGTGCTTATGATTAAAAATACGGTTCCTTCTCGTTTAGAGTGGGTAGATATCATTTAAACGTTCCATAGGCAGGATTGATTTTCCCGAAATCCAATTTACCAGTTACTAAATATGCAATTATTTTGAAATTCTTAGAACTGCTATAGCCCCTTGCTTTTGA
>JAHJGX010000117.1 GCA_018824205.1 bacterium | reverse complement strand
GTTCACATCCAGTACAAAGTGCGCATGAGTTGGAAATCCCAGCAGTTGGGCCCGTTCTGCCCTCAGGGCAACGATTTTCGCGGCAATTCCCTTATTATCAAATTCATCATTATTATTGCCGCGATTGATATAACCCATGTATATTTTTTCACGAAGATCCCGTTTTTCGGAGTATTGCAAAAAGGGAATCCAGCTGGGTTTGTGCAGCGTATAAATCCATTTACCATCATAAGCTTTTTCTTTGGCGGCAGCTGCCCCGGAAGCGATTACACCTTCCGGTAATCCGGCCAGGTCAGCCTCGTTATCAATAACCAATTCAAAATTATTGTCATCTTTCAGAACATTTTCACCGAATTTTGTCGTCAGCACCGACAGCTCTTCATTAATTTCCCGAAAGCGGGCCTTTTTCTTTTCACTGAGCTTGGCACCACCCCGGACAAATCCTTTGTAATATTTATCCAATAGCATCGCCTGTTCAACACCTAAACCTAATTGATCTTTCTGTTCATAAACCGCTTTCACGCGCTGAAACAGGGTATCATTCAGGCCGATGTCATCACCATGTTTGGACAGTATCGGCGCAATCTCCTGGGCAATTTTCTGAATTTCATCACTCGTGTTAGCGCCATTCAGCGCAAAAAATACATTGGATACCTTCGTCAACAGTTCACCGGAATAATCCAGGGCCTCTATCGTATTTTCAAATGTGGCTGGTTCGGGGTTCGTTATGATCGCCTTCATTTCAGCCTTCTGCCGGCACATTCCTTTTTCAAATGCCGGCATATAATGCTCGTTTCTGATTTTCTCAAACGGCGGTGTGCCCAATGGGGTTTTCCACTCGCTGAAAAAGGGATTCTGATCACTTTGCTGCGTACATGATGATACCGCAAGCAGAACAATTAAAAGAAACAGAAAAAGATCTTTCATAGTTTTATTCCTCAATTTATTTGGTTACTTACCATCTGGATGTTTTTCATTTTGTCCTTTGGACCCCGTCGCGCCTGTTTCGATGTCTTCATAATATAAAAAATGATTGGGGAAAATCTTAATTTTTTAAATAACAGTTTATTCTTGCGAACCGGCACCTAGCCATTTAATTTCGATTGATGATTGAACTTATCGTTACATATTAATCAAAAGGAAACCCGGATGAAACTGTCAATGAAACATTTGGTCATTATTTCGTTGCTTTTTTATCTGCACGGACAGAATCTGAGCGCTTCCGACAACATGGTTATCATTATCATTGACGGCGCCCGCTATTCTGAAACCTTTGGCGATATCAATCATCAGTTTATTCCGAATATGTGGAATATGTCGGCCGGGGGAACTATTATCGATGAATTTTACAATGACTCCATGACCTATACCTCCAAAGCCATTCCGGCGCTATGGTGCGGAACCTGGACGGAAACTGTTGATACGGTTAACAACGGCTACGACACCCAGTATGCCGTCAAACCGTCAATTTTTGAATACTATCGCAAGCAGAAAAACATTCCCATCGATAAATGCTACTACGTCCTGAAATACATCACCAGCCTCTGGCTGCCCAGCTTCGATCCTGACTACGGTCCGGATTACTGGCAGACACTGCACAGCGAGGGAAGCACCGATTCCGATGTCTCTTCCGAAGCGCTTCAGATTATGGACGCCTGTCATCCCGGTTTTCTCCTAATTTATCTGGCCGATGTCGACAGCCGGGGCCACAGCGGTGATTGGAACGCCTACACAAATTCAATCCAAATCACCGATTCTATTGTGGCTGTTATCTGGAATAAAATCCAGAGCGATTCCTTCTATAAAGATAATACAAACCTTTTCGTTACAAATGACCACGGCCGTCATGACGATGACCATGGCGGGTTTAGAGGCCATGGCTGCGGCTGTGATGGTTGCCGACATATCATGTTTCTGGCAATGGGTCCGGAAATTAAAGAAAACTACATATCCAACCAGTACCGCCGTATCCCCGATATGGCCGTCACCGCCTGTCATCTGCTGGATGTCAATTCCGAAAAAGCGACTGGTGAAATAATGGCAGAACTGTTCGAGATAAATGCAATTTCAGACGAACAATCGAGCACGATTGCCGGCGACTTTTCCATCACACCCATTTATCCAAATCCTTTCAATCCTTATGTCACCATAGAATATGCCCTGAAACAACCTGATACTATAAATATAAGTATCTATAATTATCTCGGACAGCCAATAATTACTTTAGTTAATTCCAAACACAACAGCGGTTATTACCAGGTAAAATGGAACGGCCTGGACAACCGCGAAAAACCAGTGAGTTCCGGGATATACATTTGCGTCATGCAAACCACTGACCAAACACAAACACGTAAATTGTTACTGCAAAAGTGATCAATTATTTCATTCGATTATTGAAGGATAAATTATCATAAAAGCGCAACTTTTTCAGGTCGATTCATTTACAAAAGAACCCTTCAAGGGCAATCCGGCCGGGGTCTGCATCCTGGAAAAACCGGCATCGGAAACCTGGATGCAACGTCTGGCCATGGAAATGAACCTGGCTGAGACAGCATTCATCTATCCCAAAGATGACGGTTATCATCTGCGCTGGTTTACACCGGTCGCGGAAGTAGAACTCTGCGGGCACGCAACTTTGGCAAGCGCTCGGTATTACTACAACCCTCTGGGCCGGTAAAAATGATTTCGATTATCTCATCGAAGTGGAATCCGAAACAATTGTCACAGAAATACAGCCGGTTTTTCGCACCGGCAATCGGGATCGATGAAGACCCCGTTACCGGTTCGGCGCATTGTACACTGGGGCCATACTGGGCAGCAAAAATGAATCAAAACAAATTTACCGCCTACCAAGCATCCCAACGGGGTGGAATTGTTCAGGTTGAAGCTAAGGATGACCGGATTTTGCTGCGGGGAAGTGCGGTCACGGTTTTCTCTATTGATATTAATGATAACGTATTCTCTTCAGAGATTAATGGTCTGGAAAAATGAAATTTAGTTTTATTCTGATAAAGCCATCAACACCTGAGAATATCGGCGGCGCCGCCCGGGCGATGAAAACCATGGGATTTTCGGATTTGCGCTTGATTAGTCCTTGCGATCATCTCAGTGACCGGGCGCGCTGGATGGCCCATAGTTCCGAAGATATTCTGGAAAAGGCCAAAGTATTCACCGATCTGGAAAGTGCTGTCATAGATATTGATTTTCTGATCGGAACTTCATCAAAAATACGCTCCGTCAAACAGGACAACTATCTGATCCGCGAAATTCCACAGATGCTGAAAGACAAAGGTTCATCGATCCGGTCTGTTGGGATTCTCTTCGGGACCGAAGACCGCGGCCTCAGCAATGAACATATTGCTTGCTGCGATATTCTCTCCCGTGTACCGTTGAAACAGGCTCAGCCCAGTCTAAACCTCGCCCATTCGGTTATGATTTATGCCTATGAACTATCTTCAATGAATCAAATAAAATCCCGGCAGAAACCCCAAAAAGTTAATGAAGCCAGTTATCGTTCTGTAAAAGAAAATACTAAGGAATTTTTAAACAAGTTTAATCTGCATTCGCGACAATCGCTCAAAAACAGGATAATGGAACGTCTCGCCGCAGTATCGGAAAAGGATATACATCTTATTCAGAGTATACTCTCAGCACAGAAAAAACAGGACGATAGCTGTTAAATTCCCATCTCCTTCAGCAGGTAATCGGCGTCGGCAAATTTTTCTGTAATAAACAAGACGTAACGGATATCAACAACAATCGTGCGCTGGAGTTCAGGGTTATACAGCCAGTCGCTGGTCATGGCTTCGTAATTACCGTCAAAAGCGAGACCGATCAATTCGCCTTTAGCATTCATTACGGCACTCCCACTGTTGCCTCCGGTTATATCGCAATCGCAAAGAAAACAGCTGGGCACATCGCCGAGTTCGGGATCGATCCATTTGCCGTAATCTCCGGAGCGTGATAATTCCGTTAATTTGGCAGGATTGTTAAAAGGCTCCTCCCCGGTATCTTTCCCAACAACGCCTGTAAGTGTTGTAAATGGTTTATACCAGATTCCGTCAGCTGGTGTATAGCCCTTTACTTTACCGAAAGTAAACCGTAGTGTGCTGTTGGCGTCGGGGTAAAGATTCTGACCTTTCCAGGCGTATAACGCGTCAATATATTTTTTCCGCAGGTCTTTCGTTTTAGCGTCCCAGGCGATACCCTGTTTATACACACGGTCCTTGGCGTCATATAATTGGACAACCAGATCAATAAGCGGATCACTCAATAATTCCATTTCTGCTGCTGATTTATTGTATAACTCTTTTACGTAATCAACATCTTTCAGACCGGTTTTAGTAAAAGCATCATCCACCCAATTTTCAACGGAATCGGATTTCTTAAGAATGAAATCCAATTCCATAATCCACTGCTCTTCCGGTAGTTTCGCCGCCTGTTTCAAAGCGCGGATCAGCATGATTTTTTCATAGGGTTCATAGAAACGCAGATAGGCAAAGTCAATTTTATCAATATTTTCCTGCACCCGTTTTTCCGAAAATTCCGGACGACGTTCGGATTCCGGTTTGGCGCGCTCCCGGGCAACTTCGTAAGCTTTGGCAGCCAGATTATAAAGAACGCCGCCGGTGTATCCCCCAAAGTTTTTTAATGCCTCGTCATAATCGAAGTTTTCTTCCAGAATTGCATACTGGGCTGCAATATTTTCAATGACATCTCCGAACTGATTCTTTAGTTTCCGTTTGGAATTGAGATATTCGGTCAGATCCTTTTCAAACTGGCGTTTATTGTCAATAAAACCGGATTTCTGCATGCCGTCAATGTTCCCCTGATATTTTTTCATTGTATTGTTGATTCCCGAATCATAGCTGGTGAGCTTGAGTTTGGCATCCTGATTTTCCTGGCTCAGATGGGTAATTATATCCAGTATTTCCTGAAACCGTTTTACCGAGGGTATATAATTCCGGTTCAGATTCCAGTCCACCGAATAAGAGCTTCTATAACGCATGGTTCCTCCGGGAAACCCCAGAATAAATGTGATATCATCGGGTTTTAAGTCGGATGCAGCCATCTTTAAATAATTCGGGGATTTAACCGGAATGTTTTCAGGACTGCATTTCCCACCGGAACCATCGGGCGCCTGATAGACTCTCAGATAGGTAAAATCACCGGTATGCCGTGGCCACATCCAGTTGTCGACATCACCGCCATATTTGCCGATTGCGGCCGGCGGAGCAAAGACAATCCGCACATCCTGATATTTTGTAAACAGATATTTAATATACTGCTTACCGTTATACATAGCGGCAACGTAGCAGTAGCGATCATTCCGGTTGTTTTCGGCTGATTTTTCCATCTCTGTAATATTACGCTCAATTTCTTGTTCTTTATCAGTTAAATCTTTAATGTTTTTTACACTGTTAATAATTTCATCTGTAACATCAGCCATACTATTGAGGACAAAGGCATACTGACCGATTGCCGGTAATTCCTTTTCCTTGTTCTCGGCCAGAAATCCATCTGTAATATAATCGACACCATCTTTTACCGAATTTCGCTGTAATGCTCCGTAAGCACAGTGATGATTCGTTAATATCAGACCGTCGGGAGATACAAAAGAAGCCGAGCAACCGCCGAGCCAGACAATCGCGTCACTAAGTGACGGTTTGCCGGAACTGTAAATTTCTTCGGCTGTTATTTGAAATCCTTCCTCAGCTAAATTCAGATCCGGTAATTGAGACAGCAGCCACATCCCTTCCTCGGCTTGAATATTCAATACAAACAACAGGCAGAAGCCAACCAATAAATACTTGTTTCTCATTTAATTCTCCTTGTAGTCGATTCTTAATCTAAAAGATTTTCGCTAATTGACAAGGTTACAAAAAGGTCTGTGACGGCCCGGATTTCTAATATCGGAAAATCGTTGTGATTGAAACCAAAAATCATTTTAGTATCTAAGAATATGAAAATTCGTTTAAAATGAGGAACAATAATTAATCAACAAATGAAAATGGAGGATGCAATGGAAGAACGAAAACCGAATATGCCGCTGCTGGGCGACCTGTTCCCGGAATTGAAAAATGTTAAAACAACTCACGGCTTGATGAATCTGCCCGGCGATCTTAAAGGATCGTGGTTTGTACTCTTCAGCCACTCAGCGGATTTTACACCGGTCTGTACAACCGAATTTGTCGCATTCCAGAACCGCTACGATGAATTCGAAAAACTGGGCGTGAAACTGGTTGGTATGTCCATCGACCAGGTTTTTTCACATATCAAATGGATCGAATGGATCAAGGAAAAACTGGGCGTGGAAATCAAATTTCCCGGTTGTTGCCGCCAACGATGACATTGCCTACAAACTCGGTATGCTGCATCCCGGTAAAGGGACTAATACAGTGCGTACCGTCTTCATTGTCGATCCTGAAAGCAAGGTCCGGCTGGTGCTGTATTATCCCCAGGAAGTCGGCCGCAATATCGACGAAGTTCTCAGGGCGACAAAAGCGCTCCAGGTATCCGATAAACAGGGCGCCATGGCCGCCAACTGGCCGAACAATGAGCTGATCGGCGACCGGATTATTGTACCGCCGCCGGGCAGTATCAAAGACGCCGAAGAGCGTTTGAAAAAATATGAAGGCTATGACTGGTGGTTCTGTCACAAGCCACTGGAAAAATAAGCTGACTGCTTGCTCAAATAAACCCAACCCTGTGAAGATTTGAACCTTCGCAAGGTTTTTTATTATTGAAAATAAATCCGGGAATGCGTATATAGTGATTACAAGCGGAGGAATTATGAAAAACCAATTGCGCAATTTCATCGAAATTCTCAAACTGGAACTCGATGACCTGCAGGAAGACATTCACACGCTGAAAAAAATCTGCGACCATAAACTAAAAGACGGCCTGATTACCAACTATGTCCACATGGAAAACATGGCGCTTTATGAAAACGAGCTGCACGCCATCAATTCCTTCCGCGATATTCTGAATGAAACCACTCTCGAAGGTTTCGAATCATTGGATAAACTGATGCATCATATCGATGAAAATTTTAAGATTGCCATGAAATCCTGCGGTTACGCCAAAGCCGGGCACATCTGCATCGAACGCAAAATGCTGAAAGTGGCGAAGTATGTTAAAGGGGAATGATTCTCAAAGTAAAATTAGAAATTTGAAATTAGAAATTGCAAATTGGGATATGATCGATGTCCTGTTGTGGTTGGCTTGAGATTCCTTACCGTCTCCCAATGATAACAACTCCCTGCCCTTGTGCCTTTCCAACAGCACATATAGTATTATCCTTGTAATCACCTCCAAGAATCCAGATATCATGAGAATATATATCTTCATAATCATAACATACCTGAAAATCCTGTCCATTGTAATGAACGATTTCACCACCTTCGGTTATTAATGCCAGATCATTGATTGCATTCCCGTCGATTATCTCCACTACCCAACATTCATCCAATATCGTACTCTCCTGAGAAATACCATCATAGAATCCATCATGATAATAGTATTTCAGTGTAGCCATTGCGGCACAGGTAATGACAGCCACATCATCAATAACCTTTACGGAATAAAACTGTCCCATATCGCCGGTTTCAAGGTTGCCGTTAACAGTATGGGAAGTCAGCAACGTTGTCCACACATTCTTAGTATATTCATATTCCAGAACGACATTTCCCGTTCCACCGGTGCAACCGACAGTGTAAACTCTCTCGTCATTACCATCAATATCACGCAGATCAACATCGGTTCCACTCTCCATTGTACGAAAAGACATACCATTATAATGTGCTATACCACCGCCATAATAAGTAAAGTATGTATTTGATAATGAATTACCCCAGATATCCAGCATCCAACCAAGATGCGGTGCATTTTCACAAACACTCCAGATACTGTTTCTAAATAATGCTGGCACATTTACACCTGCCCAAACTACTGAATCATTAATTGTATGTACAATGTCGTAGGCACCTGAATATGGCGGTGATATACTGATCAAATTCCATGTTTGACCATCCCAATGCAAAGCATTGTATCGAATCCAATCGTATTCAGAGTCCAGCGAATCCCAACCCCAAACCTCAATTAATCCCACAACCCAGATATCATTCTCATTTACAATCGAAACATCCTCTAGAATATTATTTCTTGTCGCTTCACCAAAATAAAATACTTCCCATGTAAAATCGCTGCTGGATAAATCCATGGTTGTGACGCTGATTGGATCGGATATTTCTTTGGAGTATTGAACCGAATAGGTATAGGCGGTATTTGGTTCAACTGATCTATCGGCGATGATGGTGTCTTTTCCAATAAATGTTCCTTCACTGATAACTACAGAATCTCTGACTATAGTATAAGATTTTTGATGAGTGGAATCAGTTGACAGGATTTTTAACCATACAATTGAGGTTTCAATATAAGGGGCTGAAATACTAAGGGAAATTACTTTCTCTGGCTCTGTTGGACATTCCTTGCAGGAAAACAGTGACAAAATCATTAAAATACTGAGTAAAATATTTAGTATTATTGCTGATTGCTTCATCAACTGCCAATATTTATGGAACCAAAGTTAAACCCAAATCAGCCGAATTTCAAATTTCATACGGCTTATATCTCAATAATCCTCTTCACTATCCGAATACTCAGTCTTTTCCCTTTCCTTCAACTCTTCCAGCTCCGCTTCACTGTATTTCTCAATCGTAATACCCGTATAGCCGTAAAAAATCGACACCAACGGATTGATGAGGTTCAGGAATGCGAAAGGCAGATAGGCAAAGGGGTAGACACCCAGCGTGGCGAACATAAAGGCCCCGCCGCTGTTCCAGGGAATCAGCGACGATGTCAGCGTCCCGGCGTCTTCCAGTATCCGGCTCAGGTTTTTCGGCTTTAATCCTCGATCGTCGTAAATCTTCTTGAACATCCGCCCCGGCAGAACGATCGCCAGGTATTGATCCCCGGCGATCATGTTCGTCCCGATGCAGGTCAGGACGGTGGCAGCTACCAATGAACCTGTACTTTTTGCCACGGAAATTATTTTCAGCGCAATGGCTTTCAGCATGCCGGCGGATTCCAGCACACCGGCAAAACTCATGGCGCAGAGAATCAGTGACACCGTCCACATCATGCTGTCCAGTCCGCCGCGGGTTAGAAGATTATCGATTGCTTCATTGCCCGTCGCTGCAACAAATCCGTAATGGGCGCTCTGGACGATCTCGGTCAATGTTGAATGCTGAAACAGGGCAGCGAACAGTCCACCCAGCACCGTTCCACCCAGCAACCCGGGAATGGCAGGCACTTTAAAAACCACCATCGCGATCACCAGCAATGGCGGCAACAATAAGAGCGGTGAAATGAGAAACTGGGTTGACAGACCGTTGAGAATTGCATCAATGGCATTCATATCCAGATCTTTACCGCCGTATCTCAGACCAAGAAGCGTATATAATATCAGGGCAATAATCAGACTCGGCCCAGTGGTATAGACCATATGCCGGATATGCTCAAAGAGTTTCGCGCCCGTCACGGCCGGAGCCAGGTTGGTAGTATCCGACAGCGGTGACATTTTATCCCCGAAATAGGATCCGGAAATGATCGCCCCGGCCACCATGGGCAGCGGAATACCGAAGCCTTTCCCTATGCCGATCAGGGCAACTCCCACCGTACCGGCCGTAGTCCAGGAGCTGCCTGTCGCCAGCGACACAATACTGCAGATCAGTGCCGTCGCCAGCAAAAATACACGCGGTGAAATAATTTTCAATCCGTAATAGATCATCGTCGGCACAATCCCGGCCGTGATCCAGGTGCCGATGATCATCCCGATAATCATTAAAACCAGGATGGCCGGCAGTGAAATCTTGATCGTATTGATCATGCCGGTTCGTATCTTCTCCCAGCGATAACCGAAAAACACCGCGACAATCGCCGCCACTGCTGCTGCGGACATCAGGGGTATGTGGGGATCTCCATGCAGAAATCGCAGCACATATACCAGCACCAGGGCCAGGTAAATTACCGGAACAATTGCCCACCGGAATGGGATTACTCGTTCAGTCCTGTTTTTCATTCCAAAGCCTGTTGCTATTGTTATATTCCTGTTTACAGTCGCAAATATCCGCTGTCAATATACTGAAAAACGAGCGAAGTATTAAGAGAAAAGCTTGGCGAAAGTGCCCCTGCTGTTTTAGATTTCGCAGGATGATGGAAATCAAAATACTCGACCGCTACGTTATCAAAAAATTTATCCTGCTTTTCGTTATGTCGCTGCTGACATTCCTGGTCATTTTTCACATTGTCGACATCATTGAAAAAATCGATAAGTTTCTGAAATCCGAAATGTCAATCATTGACATCGCCTGGTTTTATTACTATCAATTGCCCTGGTTTATCGACATTGCCATTCCCATGTCGCTGCTGCTGGCCTCGGTTTTTACCATCGGCACCATGGGTAAGTCCAACGAACTGGGCGCCATCAAATCCTCGGGTATCAGCCTTTATCGGGTTTCAACACCGCTCTTACTGATTGGTCTGCTGATCAGTGCAGGCTCCTTCTTTTTCGGAGATGCCGTCGTTATCCCGGCTTCCCGGAAACGCCTGGATATCGAAGAGAACCAGATGAAGCGCCGGCAGCAGGCCAAAAAAACCATTTACACCAATATCATGTTTCAGGACTCCCCCGCCTGTAACATTGTCATATCCCGTTTTGATACCCGGAAAAATTCGGGCAGCACCATCACTATTCAAAGGACTAAAGATAATATTCTGAACCAACGCATCGACGCCCGGAAAATGGAATGGCAGCCCGATCGGAATGCCTGGCTGTTAATGGATTTCAAAGTCCGTAACTTCGATAAAGATGGTTTCGAAACTGTTTCCATGACCATTACCGATTCCCTGTTTCACCTGAATCTACGTCCCGAAGACGTTACCCAAACCTCACTCGACCCGGAAAGCATGCGCTACCGGGAACTGGCGGACTTCATCACCCGTCTTGAAGAAAGCGGCAACGACCCGCGTAAGTGGAAAGTCAACCTCTATTATAAAATCGCCTTCCCCTTTACGAACTTCATTGTCATTCTTTTCGGCCTGCCCCTGGCCGCCGTGAAGGAGCGTAAAGGCGTCAGTTTCGGCGCCGGGATGAGCCTGCTGGTTATTTTCATCTATTACGGGTTTATTAAATTCGGCCAGGTCATGGGCTACAAGGGTCTGCTCAGTCCGATGTTATCCGTCTGGATCGGCAATCTTGTTTTCCTTGCCGGCGGCGCCTACCTGCTCTATAAAATCCGCCAGTAACGTTTATAAATTTTAAATTGAAAATTAAAAATTGCATGGTCTTCGCGAGGAGTCCCGGTTTACTAGGATGACATGGCGACCTGTTTACCAACCGTTTTCACACCCTCCCGGAGGTTTCTCGCTCCACATTGTATTGACACTTTTCGCTTGCACTTCAATCCAGGGTTCTATATTTTCAAAACATTATTATGTTTGGATAAGTGCAGACGACCGTTTTTTAAGGGAATAAATGTGGAATATGCTTGTAGAAAAAAGAAATAGAATAGACAGCAAAGATTGAAATGGATAGAATATGCAAGTTAAACATATGTTGGGAGCAACGAGGAGATACCATTGAAACTATATAAATATTTATCAGACGAAACGTTCAAAGAACATCTCGAATCCCACCTGAGAGGCGAAGTGTACCTCTCAATATGGCGAGACTTTAACGACCCCATGGAGGGCTTTTTCACATATATCTCACGTCGGGAAAACCAAGGTGTAATTCAAGAGATTATTGGAGAGAAATACTATTATCGCGTTTGTTGTTTTTGCAGGTCTTATAAGAAATTCCTCCTATGGTCATATTATACCAACAAGCACAGGGGGGTATGCCTTGAATATGACGTAGATAAAACGAATCTTCCACCGGGCTGCACAATAAAACCAGTAAATTACACTAAGACGCTACCGTTCTTCAATCCGGCAGGAAACATACAAGACCAAGCCCAAACTTTCCTCCTTACGAAATTAAATGTATGGAAGCAAGAGAGTGAAGTAAGATTACTAGGTCATGATCTGCCACAGAACACAGTACGAATTGGAAAACTGACGGGCATCATCTTTGGTGTGAATTTTGTTGTTTCCGATCCTGATGACGAATTGAGGCAACGAGTTAGACGGACGATCCTTAATGGTTGCTATCCTCCTAAATTGTACAACGCAGTCATTGAGAGTAACATTCCCACAATTTCTCGTCAAATAATAAATCGTAATGATTAAAACAAATTTAGATTAAGTACTATCGACCATCTTTGTAAAGGAAATCGAGCCGTGAAAAGGAATATCAACACACATTCTTGTATCATCGATTATATTGTGCCTTATCCAATTCCCAGTACGCGACAGTGCCTTTGATATTTTCATTATCTTCAGCATAATCGAAAGCGGTTTTTCCTCCGTTACATTTCAAAGTTCTATCCGCACCGGCTTTTAACAGGACTGATATCACCTCTGGATTTTTACTGAAACGAACAGCAATCATGAGAGAAGTCCATCCATCTGGATTTTGATCATTAACATTCGCTCCTGCATCAATTAAAGACATAGTCACCTCAATAGATTGATTATTATTAGCAGCACGCATTAAAGGTGTCCATCCGTCAGAAGTCCGATCATTAACATTCGCTCCAGCGTTAATTAAAGCCGTAATCCCCTCAATAGATTGATTAGTATTAGCGGCAAGCATTAAAGGTGTCCATCCGTCAGAAGTCCGATCATTAACATTCGCTCCAGCGTTAATTAAAGCCGTAATAATCTTGGGATTTTTATTGTCACAGGCGGCGTACATTAAAGCCGTCTCCCCATCAGGATCCTGACCATTAACATTCGCCCCCGCTTCAATTAAAGCCATAATCACTTCAGGATTTTTATTGTCCCGGACAGCGTAAATTAAAGGCGTCAATTCATTAAAGCTATGATCGTTGACATTCGCTCCAGCGTTGATTAAAGTTTTAATCACTTCAGGATTTTTATTGTCCCGGACAGCGTTAATTAAAGCCGTCTCCCCATCAGAAACATGACCATTAACATTCGCTCCTGCATCAATTAAAGCCATAATCACTTCAGGATTTTCATTGTTACGAGCTGCGAACATTAAAGGAGTAGTACCCGAATAATCCTGATCATTGATATT